>NZ_VIKY01000007.1:0-81154 GCF_009711925.1 Dolichospermum sp. UHCC 0352
GCTCTATTAGCAATTTTCATTGCTGTCGAAATTCTAAATGGATTAGGTCTCCCTAAAAGGAGGTGATCCAGCCACACCTTCCGGTACGGCTACCTTGTTACGACTTCACCCCAGTCATCAGTCCTACCTTAGGCATCCCCCTCCAAAAGGTTGGGGTAACGACTTCGGGCGTGACCAACTTCCATGGTGTGACGGGCGGTGTGTACAAGGCCCGGGAACGAATTCACTGCAGTATGCTGACCTGCAATTACTAGCGATTCCTCCTTCACGAAGGCGAGTTGCAGCCTTCGATCTGAACTGAGCTCCGGTTTATGAGATTCGCATCACATCGCTGTGTAGCTGCCCTTTGTCCGGAGCATTGTAGTACGTGTGTAGCCCAAGACGTAAGGGGCATGCTGACTTGACGTCATCCCCACCTTCCTCCGGTTTGTCACCGGCAGTCTCTCTAGAGTGCCCAACTTAATGCTGGCAACTAAAAACGAGGGTTGCGCTCGTTGCGGGACTTAACCCAACATCTCATTTTCGCCGGGATTCGTGACATGTCAAGCCTTGGTAAGGTTCTTCGCGTTGCATCGAATTAAACCACATACTCCACCGCTTGTGCGGGCCCCCGTCAATTCCTTTGAGTTTCACAGTTGCCTGCGTACTCCCCAGGCGGGATACTTAACGCGTTAGCTACGGTACAGCTCGGGTCGATACGAGCTACACCTAGTATCCATCGTTTACGGCTAGGACTACTGGGGTATCTAATCCCATTCGCTCCCCTAGCTTTCGTCCCTCAGTGTCAGTTTTGGCCTAGCAGAGCGCCTTCGCCACCGGTGTTCTTCCTGATATCTACGCATTTCACCGCTACACCAGGAATTCCCTCTGCCCCGACCATACTCTAGCTTTGTAGTTTCCACTGCTTTGATTTGGTTGAGCCAAACTCTTTAACAGCAGACATACAATGCCACCTGCGGACCCTTTACGCCCAATCATTCCGGATAACGCTTGCATCCTCCGTATTACCGCGGCTGCTGGCACGGAGTTAGCCGATGCTTATTCCTCAGGTACCGTCATTTTTTTCTTCCCTGAGAAAAGAGGTTTACAACCCAAGAGCCTTCCTCCCTCACGCGGTATTGCTCCGTCAGGCTTTCGCCCATTGCGGAAAATTCCCCACTGCTGCCTCCCGTAGGAGTCTGGGCCGTGTCTCAGTCCCAGTGTGGCTGATCATCCTCTCAGACCAGCTACTGATCGTCGCCTTGGTAGGCTCTTACCCCACCAACTAGCTAATCAGACGCAAGCTCTTCTTCAGGCAGCAAGCCTTTCACCTCTCGGCACATTCGGTATTAGCCACCGTTTCCAGTGGTTGTCCCCAACCTGAAGGTAGATTCTTACGCGTTACTCACCCGTCCGCCACTAAATCCCTAAAGATTCCGTTCGACTTGCATGTGTTAAGCATACCGCCAGCGTTCATCCTGAGCCAGGATCAAACTCTCCATTTTGTTTCTTTCGAGTTTGTCGGCTCCGAAATTAGTTAAAATCTCGAATCCTCTTTCAATTATCTTGACGACGAGGATTGGTTTAATCTATTCTTTCAAAGTATTATTTTTTCTCGGTTCAGTTGCCGTGAGTTGTTTTATCTCCCCGGCACTTAACTAATATAGCAATCCTTCCTTTTCCTGTCAAGGGGGTTGGGAAAATATTTTTTTGGGAGGGGAAATTTAATGCTTATTTTTAGCTATAAGCTTTATTTGGTAAGGATTAGGAGGATTTCGATAATCATCAAATATCTACAGGATGTTGTCCATAATAAGGAAGAGCCTCAGACCAATGGGGATTTTTACCGTGCTGCCAATCTAAATATGCTAATTCCAAAATACTGTTAACGGTGGCTGCTAACTGGGATGTGGCGGAAATTAATTGATAACTTGTATGCTCAGAAGATTGGACTGCTAGGGTTTCTTGCCATGCGGTTGGGGTGAATACTGTATCTGGTAATAGAGCAGTAATGCCAGAATTATCAGGGTTGGGTTGATAAACAGCACCAAAAACTTGTCCCCTCTGTGCTGGCATTTCTACGGCAATTATTGGCTGTTGGCAATTTTTTTGGGCTTTATGGGCTTGCCAAGCTAATGCGGCTAGGGTGGAAACTGTAAATACTGGAATGTTTAGCTGTTGTGCTAGTGTCCGCGCGGTGACAACTCCGATGCGAGTTCCTGTAAAACCACCAGGACCTTGGGCTACGGCGATAAATTCTAGGTCTGCCCAGGTTCGTGGTTTAATCACTTCAATTAGGTATTTATGGATATGACTGGATAAGTCACGTCCTAAGTTCCAAACTTGAGATTGGGGATAATCTGTAAAGTTGCTAATTGCTAAACCGAGTTCTGGTGTGGTGGTATGCAATGCTAAGGCGTATTTATCCGGTGAGAGATGTTTAATTATCTTTGTCAAGGTAAATGCAAATATATTTTTCTGATAAATAATACAGCAGAATTAAGGATTGGAGGGGAAAACATGAATAAGAATTGGTGTTGCTGATTTCGAGTGTGAATATTCAGCAACATTTCAGAAACTACTCTCAGTTATGTCGGGACTAATTCACCTGGACGTAATTTGGACCATTTACCTATTTCTGATTTGAAGCTGAGACAACCAACAACGTCCCATTCCATTTCAATGATTTCGCCTTGTGTGCGAATATTGACGTTGATGGAGGGTTCGTTGGGGTCAAAATCTGGTGTTTCTGTCAGGTGTGGCTGTTGGTGCTGGGTTTCTACGGCGTTGTAGGTGACGCAGCGGTCTACATAGTGGCAATTCACGCAAATACACATAATAGAACCAACTTTGGGAAGCTTTATAGTTAATGTAGCTTAATGCAAAATAATCGGCATTGGTTACTAGGTTGATTTTTATGATCATGGATGAATTAGTTGTTTCTCGTCTCGCTGCCAAAAATTGGCCTTTTAGTCTGGAATATTTGCCACAACCTGTTTATATGGTGGGTGGTGCGGTGCGTGATGCGATTTTGGGTAGGGTGCGGGAATATGTGGATTTAGATTTTATTATCCCAGCGGATGCGGTGAAGGTAGCGAGAAAGATTGCTCAACGTTATCAAGCTGGTTTTGTGTTACTTGATGCCGAAAGACAAATTGCCCGTGTGGTGTTTCCTCATGCTACGGCTGATTTTGCTCAACAGGAGGGAGAAAGTTTAATTACGGATTTGCATAGAAGGGATTTTACTATTAATGCGATCGCTTATAATCCCCATACTCAAGAAATTATTGATCCTCTGGAAGGATTTAAGGATATAGAATCTAGTCTATTAAGAATGATATCACCTGTAAATCTGCAAAATGATCCTTTGCGGTTAATGCGGGCTTATCGTCAAGCTGCCCAACTTGGTTTTACTATTGAACCAGCTACTCAAGAGACAATTCGCAGTTTAGCAAAAAGTATTAATCAAGTGGCAGCGGAACGAGTACGGGTAGAAATTGGTTATTTGTTGGCAAATTCTCAAGGGACATTTTGGCTAAATGCTGCTTGGAAAGATGGTGTTTTGACTAGTTTCTTTAAAAACGCGACTGAGGAAAGTTTTATTAAGTTAACTGCTGTTGATCAAGCTTATACTTTAATTAGTGAAAATTGGCAACAACTAGGAGAAGAATTAGCAAATTATGTACGGGAGACTGTGAAAACTTCTTGGTTAGCTACTGCTAAACTTGCTTGTCTGGTTGACTCAAAGCCAGAAATTGCCGAAATCGAATTACAGGAACTTACCTATAGTCGGGCAGAAATTCGGGCTGTGACAACGGGATTAAGACTATTTTCGGAAATAAAAGCGGTAAAGATGCCTTTGCGAAAACAGTATTTTTTGTTTCGGGAAATGGGAAGTTTATTTCCGGCTGTCTTGGTATTAGCTTTAGCAAATGATATTGTAGCTAAGGGAATGTTTGAAGAAAGTATGTTTGTTACTTATGAACCTTTAATCAAGCGTTATCTTGACAAAAACGATGCAGTTGCTCATCCTATTCCTTTACTCAATGGTAAAGACATGATGATGGCGTTAAACATTCCCGCTTCACCATTGATAGGTGAATTATTAATGGAGGTTGGTGTTGCTCAAGCTGAGGGGAAAATTTCTACAGTAGAAGCAGCGATAGAATTTGCCAGGAATTTAGTTAAAAAGTAAACTTGCTAAATTCGGTTTTGAGTTATTTAATTTTTATGGAGTAGGGAATGAGTCTGATTTGGCAAGCTGATTTTTATCGTATTCCGCTACAAAATGTTGAAGAGCAAATATTATGGGAATTATTAGTCTGTGATCCAACTCGCAGTTTTGAATTTACAGCCAGTTGTCCCCAATCCCAGGCTAATTCTACTTGGGTCGCCCAACAATTACAATTAGCTGGTCAGGAAAAGTTACCAGATGTAATTCAAGTATTTCGTCCTCAGTCTTTAAGTTTAATCACAACTGCGGGAAATAATCTAGGTATTTATGTTGAAGCTACTCGGAGAACTTTAGCGTTAAAACAGTGGTTAACAGCGAAACAATATCCTGTAATTGTAGATAAACTACCTCCATTACCATTACCGGAAAATCTCTGGGGGGAAGAATGGCGGTTTGCGACGATTCCATCTGGTGATATTGTGGATGAGTTTACAGAACGACCAATTCCTTTTTTGCAAATACCAGATTTTCTCAAACCAATTAATCTGGGTTTAGCTTCAACAGTACCTATCCCTGGTGTAGTGATTTACGGTGGACGAAAATCTATGCGTTTAGCGCAGTGGTTAAAGGAAAGTAATCCTGTATCATTAAACTATATTGGTGGTGCGCCTGATGGGTTGGTATTAGAAGCTGGTTTGCTAGATAGGTGGGTTTTGGCGACTTTTACAGATGAGGAAGTTACTGCTGCTGGGAAGTTATATCAAGAGCGAAAACAGCTAAGTCAGGGATTGCATTTTTTATTGGTGCAACCAGATGATTCGGGAATGACTTATAGTGGTTTGTGGTTATTGCAAGATGAAGATTAGTGCGATTCGTTGTTAGTTGAATCACGGTATCCAGCCCGTACATAAGCTAACCAACCCAATCCAATCATGGAAAAAGGTTGAACTCTCGGTCTGATATGGGTGAAAGTCCCATCTACCAGACTCAGGTATGAATCCCTACCTGCCCACGATGACCCGACTCGGTTTCGGGAGGTCGAAGCTGGGAACAGGGCGCAATCAGACATCCGTTGTGGGGTGACACTGGTGCTAACGGGGAGTTCCCATGGTGAAACAGAGCCTAAAAAAAGCAACTTACATCTAAGCAGGACACAACAACAACACCTGACTTCATTGGAGTTAATTCCCGCCGAACGTTTAAGCTAGTATCGGCAAGAGTCTAGGGAATCCGGCAGTTGAATTGGCTACACCTAACGGAACGAACAATCAACCGAGGGAACGAATAAAAACGGGTTGAGGGTCTAAGGGCGGATTCGTTCCCTAAGTAGGCTGGACGAGCAGCGGAACTCCCTCAATTCGGGTAGGACAGACCGTAATTGGTCTGAGGTGTTCAGAATACACAGACTGGAGCAGAGCATGATTAGACACAGAGACAACTCTAGTGAATCTTGGAAGACGTTACCCTGGAAGAAATTCCGCCGTAACTTATTCCGCCTACAAAAGCGCGTGTATAAAGCGGTTCAAGTTGGAGACAAGCGTAAAGCAAAGTCCCTACAAAAGCTGATTCTGAAATCAACCGCAGCGAGATTACTGGCTATCCGTCAAGTAACACAGCTAAATACTGGGAAAAAGACCGCAGGAATAGACGGGAAAACCGCGCTCACATTTGAACAAAGGTTTCAATTGAGTGAAAAGCTCAAAACCGAATGTAACGACTGGAAACACCAGGGATTACGTGAAATACCCATCCCTAAAAAGGACGGCAAAACCCGGATTCTCAAAGTCCCCACTATTGCAGATAGGGCGTATCAATGCCTTGTTAAATACGCATTAGAACCAGCCCACGAGGCAACTTTCCACGCCAGGAGCTACGGTTTTAGGACAGGACGTTCAGCCCATGACGCACAGAAAGTCTTGTTCAATAATCTAAACTCAAAAGCCAACGGAATAGATAAAAGGGTTATAGAACTCGATATCGAAAAATGTTTCGACCGGATAAATCACACCGCCATCATGGATAAACTCATAGCTCCTTATAGCATAAAACAGGGAATATTCCGCTGTCTCAAAGCCGGAGTTAATCCAGAATTTCCCGAACAAGGAACACCTCAAGGGGGTGTGGTAAGTCCACTTTTAGCTAACATCGCTTTGAATGGGATTGAAAGTATTCATAGATATCATGCGATGTCTAACTACAGAATTACAGACAAAACCTCAAAGGAGAGTATTGTTGAACCAACAATCCGTTATGCGGATGACATGGTGATAATACTCAGACCCCAAGACGATGCCACAGAAATACTTGACAAAATCAGTCAGTTCCTAGCAGAACGGGGAATGAAAGTCAGTGAGAAAAAGACAAAGCTAACCGCCGCGACAGATGGGTTCGATTTCCTCGGCTGGCACTTTAAAGTCCAGAAAAACGGAAAGTTCAGATGCGTCCCATCAGTGGACAATTATAAAACTTTTCGCAAGAAAGTAAAATTCATCGTCAACAACTCGAATTATGGTGCTACCACAAAGGCTGAGAAATTAGCCCCTGTAGTTAGAGGCTGGAGGAATTACCACCGCTTCTGCAAGATGGACGGGTCGCGTAACTCGCTATACCACATCGAAACAAGAGCATTCAAGGTATTCAATAAGGAAACCAAGCAAAACCGCTACACTAGCAAGAAATTACTAGATAAGGCGTTTCCATCAGTTCCTTATTCCGAACATAAACACATCAATGTCAAAGGAGAGAAATCACCCTACGACGGAGATTTGAGCTACTGGAGCGAGCGTAACAGCAAGCTCTATGACAATCATACCTCTAAAGCCCTCAAACGGCAAAACCATAAATGTGGTCATTGTGGGTTAAAAATGCTCAGTGACGAGAAGGTACATTTACATCATATAGATGGAAACCACCAAAACTGGAAAACTAAAAACCTTCTAGCTATTCACGAAAGTTGCCACGATTATATTCACATGAGCAAAAGCGAAAGCTAAGAACATCGGGAGCCGTGTACACGGAAACGGGTACGCACGGATCTAACTGAGAGGGGCGGGAAATAATATTCCCCCTCGACTCAACCAAAACTGATGCTTGTTATATTTTGTTACCGAGAACGAGCCTACTTAAGCATGAAAATTTGTGTATGATAGGAGTCTTGGGTGTTAGTAATTATTTATATGGGAACTTGGCAAGTTAACCAAATGTCTACATAATTATTAAAGAAATCATAACTTAGTCAAGTTTTCTTGACCTTTTAAACGAAAATTAGACCAATCAAAGTTTAGTCGAAATATTCAGCTAATTCATTTAAGCTAGAAGCAAATGAGCGAAATTAGTCAACGCAGGGTTGTTATTGGTGATGTGCATGGACACTATGAATGTTTGATGTTGCTGTTGGCAAAAATAGCGCCTACATCAGAGGATCAAGTATATTTTTTGGGAGACTTAATTGATCGTGGTCCAAAAAGCGCCCAAGTAGTTGAGTTTGTTAAAGAAAATGATTACCCTTGTTTGCTAGGTAATCATGAGCAGATGTTATTAAATATCATGACTGGTAAGAATACTTCGTCCACAAATATGCAAACGTGGTTATACAGTGGAGGACAGGCTACTATTGCTAGTTACCAATCTGCAACAATTCCTAAACAACATCTGGATTGGTTTGAGAGTTTGCCCACATATTTAGATTTGGGAGATTTTTGGTTAACTCATGCAGGTGTTGATCCAGAAAAGAGTGTCCAAGAACAGACGGCGGAAGAATTATGCTGGATTAGGGATGAGTTTCATCGGATAGAGAAACCATATTTTGCAGATAAGTTGATTATAGTTGGTCATACTATAACTTTTACTTTACCTGGTGTGGCTCCTGGTAATTTGGCACAGGGCCAGGGCTGGTTAGATATTGATACTGGCGCTTATCATCCCCGTAGTGGTTGGTTGACGGGGCTGGATATTACGAATAAGTTGGTTTATCAGGCCAATGTGTTCAGTAGGGCTGTGCGGACTGTGGCTTGGGAAGAGGTGATGACAATTGTTCAGCCACAAGAGTTCGCAGGTAGCCGCCGTCATAGAAAACGAGCATAATTATGGCAAAAATGCTCTCATTTTGCTTTGATATACCGGATTATCTAAACCATGATTTTGACTACTTGGTTGATTTTTAATCTGATTTTGCAGGGAGATTACGCGATCGCTCGCCCCTGGATGTGTACTTAAAAATGTAGGTACGGAGCTACTTCTTTGTAGCTTTTTCATAAAAGAAACCATTGCTGACTGAGCATAACCAGTGCGGGTTATGTTTGCTAATCCTCTTTTATCAGCATCAAATTCGTCTTGGCGACTGCGGGGAAGATTAAGGGCGAGTTGCACGCCAATTCCTACTGCCTTGCTTTTATCTAAACCGGATACGGTAGCTACACCACTGGCTATAGCTTGTTGTCGCATTTGTTTAATTAAATGTTTGCCTTCGATATGTCCCATTTCATGAGCTAATACACTGGCAAATTCGGCTTCATTGTCTGCTGTTTTTAACAAACCTGTATTCACATAAATAAAACCACCGGCAGTTGCAAAGGCATTAACAGCAGGATCTTCGACTACTTGAAAAGTATAGGGAATATTTGGACGAGTGCTATTAGCTGCTAAACGTCTACCGATTTGTTCAACATAGCTGTTTAGTTGTGAATTACGAGAAATTCTGACTTCTTGCTGTATTTCTTGATTTATTTGCTGCCCAAGATCAACTTCCTGGCGATCGGATATATTAGATAGATTAAATATCTGGGTTACTTGTGGGACTATACGGATCAGATCGCTAAAACCTATAGCTTTACTTGATAATTGTGTACTCAGGCACACAGTTAAAGCAACGCTTACAGAAATGAACGGATACAAACAGCGCCGCTGCCACAAACGATAATTTGTCCAAATTCCTTGCGAGTTAATCATAATCGAGTTATATGAGATTGGTGTGAGAACTTAAAATTAGAGGACGAATTTTCAGTTTACTAAGTTGCATTTTCAACTCCAGATAGGGCAAATAGTCAATTCAAATAACTTACTGCTACTATGACACTGAATCTCCTGCAATCATGATAAACTGTCGCATAACCATAATGTCTAGTTTCTGTCAATTCTGATTCAGTGATCAAGATTGTGGATCATTTGAAAAAACTTGACGGTACAATCAATTACTTAGCTGAAAACTTAACTGCAACTTATCCAAACCTGATTATGGCTATTTTAGATTCTAAAGGTCGCTTGTTCGGTAAAATTAACCTATTAGATTTAGGGGCTGCATTAGTAATTTTGCTAGTGATAGTGGGTATCTTTATTTTCCCTGGTACTTCTGGTTCTGTGGCTCAAGTGGGTGCGAAAACAGTACCCATTGAGGTAGATTTGTTGGTACGTGGACTCAATGTTCGTAATCCTCAACAGTTAGTTAAAGAAGGATTCACAAAAGGTGGTAAAACTAATGTGATTATCCGTAATCAACCCTATGGTCAAATTGGGATTAAATCGGTTGAGCAGTTAGAGAGAACACTGACAATTGGTCAACCAGATGGTTCTGTGAAAGAATTACCAGATCCTAGAAAAATTAACTTTAGTACAGATTTTCTCTTGACTTTAGAAGGACAAGCTACAGTCACTAAAGATGGGCCTGTTCTTGGTAATAGCAAAGTGAAAATTGGAATGCCTTTTGAATTGGAAGGTTTTAACTATAACTTCAATGCGTCTGTAATTGATATTCGATTACAGGATAAATAGCATTATATTTAAGGGTGAAATTCTCCTGATTTCATCCTCAAAATTAGTAAAAAAAATACATTTATAATTTTGTAATTAAGTGGGTAAATACTGTGGCACAGGCTTCGTCGTCTTGGAAACAATTCATCAATCAAATTTCAGAAATTAAGACAGCAAGCCAAAAACAGCAGATTTTTAAACATTTTTATGAACCTGGTGTTTTGCTGGGATTGTTAACAATTATTGTGGCTATGCTGCTGTGGAGTTGGCAATTACTATTAGCTGTTATTGTTGGCATTGGGAGCATGGTATTTACTTACTCAGTGCAAAAATGGAATTGGCAATTGCGCTGGCTAGAAATACGTAAGTTAATGAGTAGCACTAACAGTCGGTTAGCTTATTCTGTTGCTAGTGGTGGGATTGCGACTGTGATAACTTATATGGCTTCGGCAATTTGGGTTGATGCTCCTAGTCATTGGTTAGCTGCTGGTGCTATTGTTCAAGGAATGGGAACGCTATTAACTTTAATTTTGTTGGTGTGGCAAATATTCAGTGTTCAGGGAAATCAAGAGGAAGATTATCTTGATCAATTGTTAAACAATTTCACGGAAAAAGATCATTTAAAACGTTTACTTTCCATACGTCAACTCAATAAACTGATTACCCGTCAGCGAGTTGATACGGCAATACAACAAGATATCGGGGAATGTTTACAACTGCTACTGAGTCAGGAAAAAGAAGTAATGATTCGGGAAGCAGCTTTAGATTGTTTGCAAAATTTAAATGGGTTGCAAGTGCTAAAACCTATTCAATCAAAGGTATTTATGCCTGTATCAGCAACAGCGAAGAATAAAATTCTTGTAGATTGATCTAATTTTCCGATTTTGTCCTTTTGATTTCGGGATTTTGCTTTAATTCTTCTGTTAAGATTTGCTGATAAATCTTGGGTAAGGAACTACTAACAGAATTATTTTCTATCCCGTACCCCAAACTTGTCCATGTGGGAGAAAGTTTCCGCAAAACGTCATTTAATTTTTGTTGCTGTAATAGCTTAGGAATATTTACACCCCAAACTTTTGCATCATTCAACCAACGGTAAACTACTACATCTTGATACTCTGCTTCAAAGCTATAATTAGTCCAAAGCATCATCTTTGCGGGTTTTGGGTGATAACGAGGGGCAATTTGATCCCACGTAGTATTAATAATTTGATATCTACCTGCGGCTGTGGAACAATTACCTGTATTCGGTCCTGTGATGATGGTGACACATTTTTGAGGATGATGGCTGAGATCATTAATTTGTTCACCACCATACAAGAGAGAATAAGGACGATTACCACTAGCTTCGCTGGCAGATATGGTTCGCATTAATGCCCGAATATAAGGATCTCCACCTTTCATGACTAGGGGAGGCTGTTTTCTAGTAAATACGGGTTCGGGAGATAATTGTATATCTCCAAAAATATACCACTGAAATAGGTACACAAAGCCCAAAAGTGAGGCTATGGGAGCAATGAGTTTTTCTACACCTTTAGGTTCAAAGCTTTTCAGAATTCAACTCCTCTCAATTTCTTCTCTTGACTAATTACAAAAACTTACACTTTGCTTTCGGAAAAATTAAAAACTTCAGTAATATTGCTATGATCACCTATTGGCTTATTTAGTTACAATATCAACTATTGGATGACGATTATCAAGAAAGTCATAAAAAGCTAGATATTTTCTAGTTAGTCAATTAGGAATGCTAAGTAGATACATATAAATCTGCCTTGTTGATTTATTTTATGTGAAGTTAATGGCAAATTGTTGAGATTTTCGTAAAAATTGGATTTTAATGGGAAAAAACTTCCCTCAATTGGGAATGATGAATATAGACAAACTTCAAAATATACAAAAAATAAATTTATGGTGACAAACAATAGTGAATATCAATCTTGGAAAGTAGCAGATGATACTGGTTTTAAAAAAGATCATCCAACTCCAACTAAATTTTATGGCAATTATCAAGATAGTATGGAAATGTATGCACCTGTGGAGCAGGTTGAGGAGTATTTTAATACTCATGCTTCCTGGTTTGGCCGTTGTGCAGAACCCATGAAGGTACTCCCGCTAGGGGAAAATAGTTATGCTCTAGCGGTGGGTAAATTTGGTGCTTTTGGTTACGAAGTAGAACCAAAGATTGGCTTGGAGTTGCTAAACCCCCAAAATCGTCAATTCCACATTCGGACTATTCCTGTACCTGATTATCAAGCACCTGGTTATGAGGTGGATTACAAATCATCAACACAATTGATAGGTGATTTAGATGGGGTTACACGGGTGGAATGGGAGTTGGATTTGGTTGTTGAGTTGCAGTTTCCCAGATTTATTCAGCGATTACCCTATTCTTTAATTCAGTCTACAGGCGATCGCATCCTTAATCAAATTGTCCGTCAGGTTTCCCATGGTCTCACACACAAGGTACAAAAAGACTTTTATCAATCCTTGGATATACCTTTTCCTCAAAAGAAACAGAAGAAATAGGGAACAGGGAACAGGGAACAGGGAACAGGGAACAAACAACTGACAACTAACAACTGACAACTAACAATCTACGCTTTCGTGAGAATTCTTTGGATAATTTCGACACCAGAGAGGGCTTGCCAGATGAAAAGCCCCAAAATAGCAAAATTTAACAATATATGAGTTATCCGCGCCCAATTTGCGCCTTTTTGCATGAAAGGAGATAGGGATGCAGAAAAAGCAATTAAACCCGTCATACTTAATCCAGCTAATAGATGCGGTCCGACAAACAACTTACCATTATTAATGTAGGTAACAGCCATACCACCAATGGAACCGGCTACCATCAGAGCTAACATAATAGAACCAATTTGGTGGTGTTTGATGGTGTAACGCCCTTTAATTAGTTCTTTCTTTTCTTCTCCCTGAGCATTTCTGGTACGCTGTACTTGTAATCCTAAATATGCAGCATACAAGGAAAGTGCTAATAATACCCACATAGTAACTGGGTGAGCAAAGTTCAACCAGAATCTGATTGTTGGAGTCAGTTCAAAAGCCATATTTTTTACTTCCGGTTATTAAATCTTCATAAAACTTAGCATACATTTATTTTTCTTACGTAGAAATTTTTCAATCTTACCAAAGTGTAATCTGGAGTTGGAATCAGTCACATCTACCCAAACAGGACATAACCAATGATAGAAAATAAAAATACCTCGTTGCTGAAGGCTGTGAAAACTGGTGATATTCAAGGAGTATTTGCACTGCTGTCCGCTGGTGCTAAAGTGGATGTTAGCGATGAAAATGGGACTACAGCATTGATGTTTGCGGCGAATTTGGGTTATACAGAAATTGTGCGATCGCTCTTGGATGCCGATGCTAACATTAACTTAACTAGAAAAACCTATAGTTTAACAGCATTAATGCTGGCTGCTAGTGCTAATCAAATAGATGTTGTCAAATTGTTAGTCTCTAAAGGGGCAAATGTCAATGCTACCAATGATGATGGTAGTACCGCATTAATGATAGCAGCACTGAAAGGTTATCTGGAGATTGTGCAAATTTTATTAGCGGCTGGTGCTGATATCAGCATTACCGACAAAGATAATGATACCGCCTTAAAACTGGCAATAAAACACAAACATCCAGCAGTTGTTAAAGCATTATCACAAAATAGCAATATTGTCAATAGCCAAGATTCAGAAGGTGATACAGGATTAATAATTGCGGCAGATTTAAGTTATTTAGAAATAGTACAAGCATTGCTGTCATCTGGGGCTGATGTCAATATCAAAAATGTTGATCATGGAACAGCACTATTAGCAGCCGCAGCAACAGGAAATACTGCTATTATCACCGCTTTATTAGACGCAGGTGCGGAAATTAATCATCAAGATAAAGAAGGTGAAACAGCCTTACATCTTGCGGTTGTGGAAGAATATATAGATGTGGTCAAAATATTACTTCAACGAGGGGCAGATGTGCAAATTAGAAACCATCTGGGAGATACACCTTTATTGATAGCAGCATTCCAGGGATATAGTCAAATAGTAGCCGTTTTACTGGGCGCGGGGGCAGATATGGAAAAGAAAAACTTTGGAGAAGTTGCTCTTACCTTAGCAGTATCCAAAGGGCATTTCTCAACTGTGAAACTATTACTTGAGAATGGTGCAGATATTAATAAATTAGCAGATGATGGTAAAACAGCCTTAGTCAAAGCCATAGCTGCAAACTATCCTGAAATATGCCAATTGTTATTAGCACAAGGAGCAAATGTGAATTTGCAAAACTCGGCTGGCGCAACTGCTTTAATGTGGGCTGTAGCGGAAGGTTATAGTCAAGCCGTGGTAATGTTACTACAAGCTGGAGCGGATGTTGATTTGAAAAATCAGGGTGGTTATACTGCTTTAATGATTGCAGAATTCAATAATTATCGCAGTATTTGGACAATATTAAAACAAGCTGGAGCGCAGGAGTAAAAATTCCAGTTTAGATGATTTTGACACCATCATCATTTTGACGAGATTGCAGTAAATTCAAACTTTCACCAGAATTCAACCAACCAGATATGCGGGTTTTGGAATACAAACAGATAGAAGTGCAAGTTTCATCAATTCTCACTGCTGTTAATCCCGCTAATCCTGCTTGTTCTAATTTTTCATAAATCCAAGCAGCAATTGCTTCGCTGGTTGGTGATTCCAAACCCATAGATTCATTTAAATAATAGTGATCTAAATAATTCTCAAGCAAGGGTTTGAGATATTTTTTAATATCTGAATAGTCCATTACCATACCCTGTTTAGCACCTTTTGTTATTAACGTATCACCAGCTACATAAACAACTCCACGCCAACTATGTCCATGCAGCCTGGAGCATTTACCATCATGGTAAGGTAATTTATGTGCTGCTTCAAAGCGGAATTCTTTAGCCAGTAGCCACTGATGATTGGTCATTGTACCCCGATATACTTGTGTGTTTGTAAGGATAGTTTATAATCAGGTTTTTGTTGTAATATCTGCAAAATCAGTGGGATTGATTTCGACGAACTGTTCCACTCAGGTTGTAAGTAGACAAGCAAATTAGGGTGAGTAGATAGATGTTCTTGGTAAAAATCAATTTCTCCACCAGTCTCTATGACTATCTTAACTTCGTTAGCTCGACTCCAAAACTGACTTTTTACTGGGTATTTAGGGTTAATATGTTCTTTGGGAGATAGAGTAATCCAAGCTGCTGGGGAAACTGCTTGCCAAAAAGAGCCTGATGTTTCAATGTTAACTCGTTTGTCCGCGGCTAATAAAGCTTGAACTAAGTCAGGTAAATGCTTGTGAATGAATGGTTCTCCGCCAGATATTACCACTCTGGGAGATTTGATTTCCGCTAGAAGTTCAGCTATGGGACGTTCTACTCGTGGTAAATTCGCTCCTGGGTCAGCATAACCAGTATCGCACCAGGGACAACCGACTGGACAACCTGATAAGCGAATAAAGTCTACTAAGCAACCAGTCCAGTATCCTTCTCCCTGAACTGTACTTTGAAAAGTTTCATGAATCGGTAACTTGATTTCTAACAGCGACATTTTTAAAATCCATAACCAATCTAGTTATAAGCTTGCCATATAAAGCTTTATATTTAAAAATACTTAATAAGAGGTTAAAAAAACAACAATTTACAAATTATTAAAAAAAAGAGAAACATCAAGATGAAGTTCTGACACGACAAGGGTAAAAAGAAGTAAATTTACCTTTTACCGTTACCTTGTTTCTGCCTTGATGTTTCCTACTGTGCTAGATGTGGATAATATACATTGTTTGATTTTAGAGAGAAGTATTGGAATTATCACTTTTTATGTAAAAAAACTACTTTAGTTACGAATAAATCTCTCGTAAGTATGATTTTTTGAATATTTTTGGTAGTTTTGAGTAATCATGAAGAAAATATAAAAATTATAATTACTCCTCCTAATTAAAGAGAAAACACCAATTATTAGTTATGATTTGTTACATTACCCTAGCTGGCTAAAGCTAAAAAGGGATCTTCGGTACTTGTTATGCTAAATTATTTTTTTTAAATCCCAAAATTCTTGTTATATAAGGATTTTACGTTAATTCATTAGTTATTTTAACAAATTTGGTATCAAGAACAATAAAACCCTTTATTTATATGGGTTATGGGGTAAATAAACTCATATTTGGCATAACAGGTACGGAAGAACCTAAATATTTTTCTGATGATGAGATGAGTTATTTAGCCAGGGAATAAATTCCCTGTCTAATAGCTAAAGTCGGTTAAAACCGACTAAATAGGGTTTTTATGTTATTGTTTTTTTTGATTTGTGGGTAATAATGTAAATTTTATTTTTCACTTAAACCCGATTTTTTGGTAATCTAATTCTAAATTTGAACTAATTGCACCTATTTTTCAACCATCAACTTGCCGTTGTGGCAATCTCAAACTTTAGCGAACAACTCACAGATAAAAATATGGACGGTATTGGACTCGAACCAACGACCCCATCGATGTCAACGATGTACTCTAACCACCTGAGCTAACCGTCCGTAATCAACACAGATCAACAATCTATCATATAAAACATAATCTGTCAATCCCTAAAACCAAAATTTTATCCTACATATATCTAGTCAACTGCACCCGATAGCGATCCTTTTTCGTCACCGCAATTTCCCCAACTTCCAATCGCCCTTTCCCCCGAATAGCGATTAAATCCCCTGTTTTAACATGGGAACTGGCTTGAGTGACTTCCTTCCAATTGACACGCACATCATTAGAGTCAATCAAATCCACCATTTTACTCCGGGACATCCCAAACCCAGCCGAAGCCACCGCATCTAACCGCAAAGAAGCTTCCACAGTCGTCATTTCCTTCTTCTTAGGTTCACGGATTTTTAACTCATTAATCTCAATGCGTCGAGTTTTCACCGGCACAGAACGCACCTGTTGCAAACTCATCTCTAAAAATTCTACTAATTCAGGGACAACAATCACCTGCGCCCCTCTTTCTCCCAACACAATTACATCTCCCGTTTTTTCCCGCACAATTCCTGTTCCCAGCATTGCGCCTAAAAAATCTCGGTGATTTGCGGTATCAAACAAGAAATTACCAGCAATATCTAAAGCCACAATCGCCACTTCGGACTGATCTAATGGTAAATCAGCACGAGCGATCGCTAACCTTTGTCTTTCCGCCTGTGGATATCCACCCCACGCTACCGAATGCACCTCCGTTAAGCGGCTAAATACCCGTTGAATTTCCGCTAACTCCGGCGGAGACAAAAAATCTGTAAATACCACTTCCCAGGTCTTTATAGCTTGATCTGCTTGATCAATTACACGGGCAACAGTATCGCGGTTTTCAACACCTTTTAAAAGTTCTTCTCTAGGTAGCATGGAATTATAGGAGTGACAGGGAGCAGGAGCAAATAGATCCCCGACTTCTTTGAGAAGTCGGGGATCTGGTATGTATTAATTAGTTTCCGCATAACCTTGAATATTTTCTGGTTCAAACTGGCGTAAAATACGAGTAGCTTGACGAGTCAGATTTTCCGAACCTTGCACCACAATTAAATACTTACCTGCATCTAAACGATTGCGATAGGGTAAAGCATCACCACCACCCTCAAATAAACCCACGCCACCACCTACAAACACACTACCCATGGCACCGCTACCAGCGCCCAAGATGCCGCCTACCACATGATTTCCGATTTCCCCAGCCCAAGCGAAGGTATCTAAACCAGTGATGAGACTGAAGGTAAAACCAGCAAAAAAGCCAAATGGTACTAACCAAATCGCCATTAATTTTACTTGTTTTTTCGCCTGTTCTTTGGGGTCAATTAAACCAAACTCATCAGCACTTTTGTATCCTCTACCGAGAATAGTGCCATTTATGCCTTCTCTTTCTAAAGCTAAATCAGCGGCTTCGGCTTGGATGCGATCTGATAATACAGCAACAAGATAATTCATCAATTTTAAAATTCAGGATTAATGTGACTTTAGCAAATCCAAAGGCTCACAAAAATTATTCACACCTTGTTTAAGAATATAAATTAAAACGGGTGTAGCCAGACTTTTGGGAAAACTCGGTATTGTCCTCAGATGTACTATCATCTCTTGAATTGACCCATTTAACAAGTCTTCTCGATATTCTTGTTCACAAATTACCGCTCGCCATTTTTTGGCTAAGGCATCTAACCAATCGGAATTAGTTTGTTCTGGTTCTTGTCCAGCCCGAATAGCCAGAGTCATTACCGCATCTTCTAAATCTCCATCGCAATCCTCTATCAAGTCTAATGCTTCCATTGCTTGAGGATCATCTACCAAATGAGAACGAAATTTTGCAATCTCTTGTGATGTAACTTTAGTCATGAGTTTTTGACTAGACCGGGGTTTGAAAACTATTTTACAACATTGGGAATAGTGATAGGTATACTCAACACGGCTTAATTATTTGATTTTGCGGGTAGGGGTAAAGCAAGAGCTTCATTGGTGTCAAATTAGGCTAAAAATGGCTTATTTGTTGGCTGACAAACCCGCCCGGAACTTAAGTTCCGGTCTAAAAGCTAAAGTGCGTTAAAACGCACTCTAGTTAACTCAAAATCAAAAGTTATCCTATTTTTGCTAAAATAGTCGGTTTTAACCGACTTTAGCTTTTAGACAGGGAATTTATTCCCTGGCTGGCTTTAAGTTGACCCATTTACCCATCACCTCTTACTTGACTCCTGAGTTCTGTAATTGATTTAAACCCCTGGATGTAACATATCTTTGTAATTCTGTTAAAGCACGGTTGTAATCTAAGATGGCTTTGACGCGATTACCTTCAGAACGGGTGAGGTCATTTAATGCGTTAATTACATCAGTTTGAGTCCCGACACCGGCTTGGAATCTCAACCGCGCTAACCGCAGAGACTCTTTAGCTTGTTCTAAAGCCACATTAGAAGTTTGTACATTTTCCAAATTTGATGCTTGGGTAGAATATGCTTGTTCTACTTGAAAGCGGATTTGGTTGCGCTGTTCAGAAAACTGAGTTTCGGCGATCGCAATATTGGTCTTAGATTGGGCTGCTCTGGCTTTTGCTGCTCCCCCATCATATAAATTGAGACTAGCCTGCAATCTCACAGAATAACCATCAACCACGCTTGTTCCATCATCAAATTGATCGAATAAGTTATACTGACCGAGTAAACTTACCTGGGGACCTAGAGATGCTAAAGCCTGTTTTCTTTGAGCCTCACTAATATTCCGATCTGCTAAAGTTTGTTGTAGTTCAGGACGATTTTGATAAGCCAAAACGATACTTTGTTCTAGTGGCTGTTGCCATAAACCTGCCAATTTGACAGGATCGGACGCAGTAATACTCACTGACTGGGGCAAATTCAACAGTGGTGCTAACTTACGGCGGGCAATTTGTTGTTGAGAAAAGGCACTAGTTAAGTCCTGTTGGGAGTTAGCTAAATTTACCTGCGATCGCAACACATCGAAACGAGTCCCCACACCAGCCCGTTCTAAAGCCACTGCATCTTTCAAACTAGCCTGGGCATTATTTACAGCTGACTGGGAAATTCTCACATTTTCATCAGCTTGTTGCAAGTCATAATATGCCTTAGATACATCTAGCCGAATTTGCTCAGATTGCCTTTCCACATCCAACTCCTGCTTACGTATCCGTTCCTGAGCTTCTTTAATAGCCCCATTACGTCTACCAGAAGTATAAAGATCATATCTTATCTGTCCTGTACCAGTAAACGCCGTAGTAGAAGAAGCATCATCTACCGATAATCCAGCATCCTGTTGTCCTTTAACACGCAATGTATCGCTAACAGTGCGACTATTCTCAACATTCGCATTCAAATCTACACTGGGTAGGAAAGCGGCTTGCGCCTCGCGGAGAACTGATTTACTCCGTTGCAGTTGTAGTACAGACACTTGTAAATCATTATTATTCCGTTTAGCCAGTTCCAGCGCCTGTGACAAACTAATTGGCTGAGTTCCTTGAACCTTCACTTCCTCTGCTTGCGTTGGATATAGCAGCGGATTAGGACTAGGATTCAAATCATTAGAAACATTAGGAAAATCTACGGGCTGACTAGGTGTAGGTTGTACATTCTCCACGGTGGGAGGTGTAGGCTTTACATTCTCCGCCGGAGGTGTACTGGTTTCTGAAGTAGTAGGAACAGTTGTTTGTGCTATCCAAGTATCAGTATTTTGAGGTAAGCAGGTGTTAGAAGTAAGAAGTAAAGCCGCTTGACTCTTTGACTGAGACTGTGGACAATTACCAGATTTTAGTAACTTTGCTACCTCTACATCACCTTGGTGATCAGAGTTACTTAAATTACTTGATTGTGGATTACTAACAGCCAGAAAATTATTATTTGATAAATCAGAAAAACCGACAAATCTACTGTGATCTTGTTTAGAAATTTTTTCTCCGTCAATGCTGAGATAATTGTCAGCAACAACTACAGGTAGACTGTGGTTGCCGATAGGCTGGATACTACCTTGACTGAAATAATTAGCAGGTAATAATCCTGGGTTACTTTTAATGTTACTTTTGGGCTGTAGGCTATTGTCTGTGAATGGATTCCCACTATTAGTAGAAATTAACACACTAGGAGAAGACGTTAGCTGTAACTGACTTACTTGAATAACATTAGCCCAAGCGGGCTGAGTTGTTAATACTGCTGCTGTCACACCAGGTAAGAAACAATGGAATAATTGCTGTCCTTTCACCGCATCCCCTCACACAAAAAATATTAATTTAGCGGCAGAATACTTGTCTTCACCACAAAATATAGCACGATCTAGAGATTTAGGCAGAAATATCGGACTATACCCTGTGTTAAACATCTGAACTCGGTTTGTCTTCAAAACGTTTGACAATCCGAGAAAGTTCTGCTTTTTCGTTTATAGTAACGCGGTTAGGCGCACCACTAATAATTCGCTCATAGTTACGGAATGAATCTTTAATATCAGGACCATCTGCCGTAATATTATATTCACGAATTCCCTTATCGTGCCACGAGCCGCGCATTTTAAATACGTTAATTGCCCGTGACATTTCTCCCCGAATTTCTACATATTGTAACATCAAAATTGTGTCTGTAATCGTAGAAATGTGGGAGTCAGTAATGGAATTAGAACCCAGGAATTGATCTGTAGTATTGGTAAAGAAACCAGTAATTTCTTCTTGTTTAGCATAACCTGTCACCCCAATTACAAACTGACGAAAAGCATTATTACTAACGCCTCTAGCCATTGCGGAAAGTGAATCAATGGCAATGCGAGCAGGTTTGAAATGGGAGATTTCTGATTTAATAATTTGTAAGTGATCTTCTAAACCAGTGGATTCAGGATAGGTACAAATGATTTTCAGTAATCCTTGATGTTCTAATTCTTCAAAATCAATTCCCCAGGAAGAAGCATTCCGGGAAAGTTGGGCGCGAGATTCTTCATAAGCAAATAATATGGCTCGTTCACCATTAACACAGCCATCTTGAATAAACTTACTCACTAATAAAGTTTTCCCAGTTCCTGTAGCTCCTGTGGCTAAAATAATCGAATCTTTAAAGAAACCACCACCACACATTTCATCAAGAATTTTCACTCCAGAAGATACGCGCACATTAGAAGATCGTTGTGTTAAACGCATTGCTCCCAAGGGGAATATATTGACTCCTTCATTGGTAATTGTGAAGGGATATTCGCCTTTCATGTGAGTTGTTCCCCGTAACTTGAGGATTTCAATAGTTCGGCGGCGACGTTCTCCTTCTAAGACGTTACGAGCAATTATTACATTATCAGAAACAAATTCTTCAACTCCAAAAGATGCTACTGGTCCATATTCTTCACCCCGTTCAGTGGTAATGATGGTGGTGACATTCAATAATTTCAGCCGTGCTACTAACCGAAAAATTTCTCGCCGGACTACTCCTATCGCTTCATATTGTTGAAATATGGCGGTCATGGAATCAATGGAAACCCGTTTAGCTTTATATTTACGAATGGCATATTGTAAACGTTCAATCAGGGCTGATAAATCAAAATTACCTACGATATCTTGACCTTCAGGATCAGGAGATGCGTCGAGAATAAATAATTTACCTTCATCAATTAAACCTTGTAAATTCCAATCAAAAATATGGGCATTTTTAATAATGTCACTGGGTGATTCTTCAAATGTGACAAATACTCCTGGTTCGTCGAAGTAAGTGATGCCATTATAAAGAAATTGCAGTGATAATAAAGTTTTGCCAGTTCCTGAAGTTCCACTAATTAAAGTAGTTCTACCAACAGGTAAACCGCCATGACTAATATCGTCAAAGCCCTCGATCATCGTGCGAATTTTTTCGACACCAATAGGTATTTTTTTGGGTTCAGGTTGCTCTTTTTTATTCATGGTTTGTCTAATATGGATATTCACCCCAGGTTTTTAAAATCAAGAAAGTTTTTAATTATTTTTAATAACTAAATAAATATACCAAATTGCAGGTAAAAAGAATTCCCGAATTTTCATCAAAGAATGGCTAACACCACGGCTTTACTCTTGCCTCCTGCATTTTGTGTTATTCTTTCCCATATTCTTCACTCAATTCTTCATACAGCAGATCCAACCCAATTAATACTCTTTCTCTATCTGTTAAATCACCAATAATTTTTCGCACAGGTGGGGGCAGAATTTTTGATAGTGTTGGTGTGGCGAGTATTTTATCCTCTTCGGCCAACTGGGGGTTTTTCAGGACATCAATTACTTTTAAAGCATAAACTCCTTTAAATTCTTCTTCTAAGATATTTTTGAGGGTTTTTAAAGCCCGCATTGAATTAGGGGTATTTCCTGCTACATATAGCTTGAGAACATAGGTTTTTTTAGCTTCATTCATACAATATAAACTCCTAAAAACATAGAGGTGAAAGACCAAAAGCCGTATTCTTTACATACACAATCAAGCATTAATTCATCATGAATGCAAATGCAAGTTCTACTTTGGAATATTCAACGGAATTTTAGCAACAGAACAGCGATAAATTTCACAAAGATGTGCCAAAATATCTATTAAGGTTAAACGGTAATCGAGCAATGTTTCATCACTTCTGCCTTCCATCCTTAATTGCTTAGAAAATTCATCAATGACTTCCATGTGCATTTCTATAATTTGTGGTATGGGAATACCTGTATAAAATAGGGTATTAACAAATTTATCAAGTTTTTCTGGTAGTGTTTTGTCACTGATAAAATAATTGATAATTATTTGACGGTAATCTGATTTAAGTGAATTTAAAATTTCCTGTTTTTCGATAGCAGCCATGTCCTGAAAATTTTGTGTCTTTTTTTCCTGGCTAACTGCAAGGAAATAATTATCTTTTTGATCTGGGTTTTGTGGCTGACAATGGGGCAAATAGTGTATTTGACAAAGTATAGGTTGCCAGTAACATTGAGTGATTAATTTCTCAAGGAAGTTCCATATTTGAACAATTAAACTTTTGTGCCTCTCTTCTACAAATGGTCTATCGAGAATTTGTTTTATATTTGTTTGTAAAAGCAATATAGGTAATAACATCTACTATTTATAGATCATGAATTTTTGAAAGTGCAATACACTGTCACGCAATCAATTATACATAACAAGGCTAAGTAGTATAACTGATAAATTCTTTGATGGCTCATTGCATTGAGAGAGAGTCATGGCTAATGGATAATGTGTATGAGGATATCCGACGGCAGATAGATGACATTATTTCACTTATTGATAAGATACTTAAACGAACTTAAAGAATTGTCGCATTTTAAATCATTATAATTCCTCAAGGTTCTAAAGCGAATCTTTGGAGCCATAATTATTGTTGTAGTTGTCACCATAGAAAATGATGATTTCCAACACCAGTAGCTTTTCTGGTAAATATGGTTACTTGCTCCGGGTAGAAACTCACATATTGGATCACAAGGGTAAAAATTATTAGTGATTGACTTCGAGACAATGTATGTCCATGACGGAGTGTGACCACAAGCTATAGCTAAATAGCTAGTTTGAAGAGGTCTGTCAATTGTCACCAGAATCGCTGATAGCGTCGCCCATTTTCAATATTCCTGGAGGATATTGCTTCAGGCTTGAAAACTATCTAAACCAAGTGCTGATGGTAATGCTGAAGTTGATCACAAGCAGAAAGACCACCGAGGACTTATTTTAATGCTACAGTACCCACTTGATGAATTTATAGTAACTGTACCAATGTGCTGGCAAACGAATACTCTGGCAGCAGTGCTGGATATTTTTGTCGAAGAACAGTGCGATCGCTTGGTAATAGTTAATTCCCAACAATGCCCAATTGGTGTATTGTATTCTGCTCGATTACTGCCACAATTCTTAGCCGCGGATGCTGATAACCACCTCTTAAATTTGCATTTGCAACAACCACTCTCACAGGTGGATAAATCCCTCATAGCGCCAATACAGACCATACCAGCCGCAGCAAATCTGGAAAAATTTAGTTTATTTCTCAAACATCAAGAAGCACAACAAAAAAGTAACTTAGATTGGGCGCTAGTTGATTCAGATGGTAAATATTTAGGAATCCTAAATACTTTAAGCCTATTAATATTGTTAGCTCAGAAGAAAATTTCCATTAATTTAACCAAAGCAGAAGAAAGTCACAAATATGTGACAAACACCAAAACTTCTCCACACCAAAAAAACATCAAAGATACAGCCAATAAATACCAGCCAAAAATACACAAGTCTATAGTCCACTTATTAGCTAGATTGCCCTGGCCAATGATGTTACAAACTGGTCAAGGCGAAGTAGTTATGCAAAACCTCCCTTGGTGGCAACAACTAGGAACATCAAAAGATCCTGAAGGCATTAGAAAACAGGTAGAGACTATACTTACTCCAAAATATATTTATACCAATTCTCAAGAAAATCAGAGAACCGATACTTTCACGACGCAGAAACACAGTATCTCACCGACAGTTTTTTCTCCTGACTCACCATCAGCTCTCCCTTTTTTGCAAGAACCATCTCTGCCTATAAATGACGGTTCTAACCACTGTGTTTTCGATAAGAAATTGGGTATTTGTACTTGTGTGGTGGAAATTAAAACTGGTCAGGAACGAGTTTGGGAATTTGCAAAAATTCCTTTAGATAGTAACGAGTTAAAAATTTGGGTTTCGGAGTCAGAATTACCAGAAAATTCAGAAGAACTATGGTTAATATTAGCCACAGATGTAACTGAACAACAACAACTTTGCAAAGAGTTGGCAGCAAAAAATGCCGATTTGATTCAACTCAATCGCTTAAAAGATGAATTTTTAGCTTGCATTAGTCATGAATTAAAAACACCGTTAACAGCAGTTTTAGGACTATCTCGCCTTCTGGTAGATCAACAGTTGGGACAATTAAATGAGCGTCAAGCTCGTTATGCTGGATTAATTCATCAAAGTGGTAGACATTTGATGAGTGTGGTGAATGATATTTTAGATTTAACGCGAATGGAAACGGGACAGATGGAACTTACCCTCACCTCGGTACAAATTCAAGTAGTATGTGAACGGGCTTTCTCAGACGTTAAAAACATTCATTATCAAACTCACAAAACTAAACAATCATCCCCAGCAGAAAATCAAAATTTATCTAATTCTAATCACCAATTTAGCCTAGTAATTGAACCAGGTTTAGAAGAAATGGTAGCAGATGAATTACGCTTGCGACAGATGTTAGTACATTTACTTTCTAATGCCTTTAAATTCACGGAAATATCTGGGGAAATTGGTTTACGGGTTAGCCGTTGGGAAGGCTGGATTGCCTTTACTATTTGGGATACAGGGATTGGAATTCCTGAACAACAACAACATTTAATCTTTCAAAAATTCCAGCAATTAGAAAACCCACTCACTCGTCAGTTTGAAGGAACGGGTTTAGGATTAGTATTAACTAGAGCTTTGGCTCGTTTACATGGTGGAGATGTCAGTTTCTTATCTCGTGAGGGGAAAGGGAGTCAGTTTACTTTGCTTTTACCTCCAAGTCCACCAAAAGCCAGTTTTAATGAGTCTGAAGACATAGCGACCAAGAGGGAAATAGGCAATATCATCAATTCTTCTCCTCAAAACCTCAATAGTTCTTCCCAAAGACTGGTGTTAGTAGTGGAAGCAGTAGCTCAATATATTGAAGAATTAACTGAACAACTTAAAGGTTTAGGTTATCGTGTTGTTATTGCTAGATCAGGAACAGAGGCACTAGAAAAAGCTCGACGTTTGCAACCAAAGGCAATATTTTTAAATCCTTTACTACCTTTACTTTCTGGTTGGGATGTGATGACTTTACTAAAATCTGATGTTTTAACTCGTCATATTCATGTTATTGTCACAGCCACAGCGGCCGAAAAGGAACAAGCATTTAATAAACAGGCTGATAGTTTTTTGAGTTTACCAATTAAGCATCAAGCATTGGCATCATTGTTAGAAAAAATATCAACAACAACTGAATTTAAGAATTCAGTGATGGAAAATCATCAGATCAATTCTCAAAATATTCCTTTGCGAATTCTCAGGTTAGTAAATCCGGAAATAGAGACTATTAATCTCTACCCTTCTCTGCGAGAACATCGAGTTATTGAAGTAGATGATTTAGATCAAGCAGATTTATTAGCGCGAGTTTGGCAGTTTGATGTAATTTTACTAGATATGGAAATTTCTACTGCTCGCACTTATTTAGAACAATTAACAAAACATCAAAGATTGGCAACTTTACCATTGGTAACTTGTGATGTTGCGACTACTTTAGCTGCTTCCCAAATACCAGGATTGTCTGTATTTCCTTGTTTAAGTCCCTTAACACAGAAAAATAATCATCAAAATTATCAACAAGATGCTTTAGCATCTGTATTACAAATTGCTGCTGGTATTTGTTGTCCAATAAATATTTTAGTTGTAGATATAAGTATGCTGAGTGATTTATCCACGGTAAAACGCAAACCACTTAAAGATTATCAGTCAGTCAAAAGTTCTTTTATTAATTTTGAAGATGAGCAAATTAATCGAGGATATGAGTGGTTTCAAGCTTTAATTCAATACTTACAAACTGCTGGTTTTAGAGCTTCTATTGCCGGTTGTTGGTCGGAAGTTGTCCAACAAGTCAGTCATCAAAGTGTTGATTTACTTTTGATTTGCTTGAACGAGACGGCAATGAATAAGGAAGTCCAAAAAGCTCTTGAATCATTAGGGAATTTACCATTTAATTTGCCGCCAATTTTGGTACTTGACCAAAAATTAAATGAACCCAATTATGGAAATGTAACAAAATCTCGGAAACAACGATATACATCTTCTGTAGAAACTGCGGTTCGGGGAATTGCTACCCAGATATTACCCCGTTCGATTTCAATGGAGGAACTATTAATTCAGATTAATCAATCTTTAGCAAATTAGACTATGATTTATTTGATTTATTTGATTTATTTGATTCATTTGATTGTGATGATGAAAATAATCCTCACAACAATCAATCATCACATAAATCACATCAATCAAAAAAATCATAGTTTAAGACAAGTTATCTCGTTTAGCTGTTTTCAAAGGAATGCGAATGAGATGATAAGCGCCTTTGGTGGCTAAGTTTTTGTAAGTATCAGGTGGTAAATCCATTTCCTGAAATTTTCCCTGTTCAACTAAGATTAACAATGATGGTGGTCTGTTTTCTTGTGATGATTGCTTTTGAATATATTCAAGAGCTTGTTGAGAAAATTTAATGTAATTAACGTTTTTGCGCGTGTAGAAAGTCACGGTAGGTTTTTTGAACCCAACCATAATTAATTCTTCATTGGGTTGTTTTGATTCAACAACTAGGGATGATAATTCTCTCAGAGGTAGTTGACGCTGTTGGTCCATAATCGAAACAGCAGGCATTAAAGCAATAGCAATAAAGGCTATAAATCCTAATAAATTAATTGTAATTATCTGTTGATAACGGTGACTTAATATTAAGATAGCCGAAGTAACTGTAGATAGTAACCAAATTATTCCCGCAAATTTGAGGATTCCTGATTTCTCCATTTGTACATATAATTCAGGAGCAGCAGGATCAGGCCCAGCAATTTGGGTAAGATTAAATAGGGCAATGGAAATAACTGTTAGAAAAGCTACGTTTACCCAAGCACTGATGCGTAAAAATTTGGGAGGAGTCGGAGTTTGTGAATTGGGGAAAAGATCACTCCAAAATAATGCCACAAGAATAGCTGCTGCTGGCATTAAGGGTAATACATAACTGGGTAATTTGGTAACAGAAATTGTGAAAAATCCAAATACACCCAAAAACCATAAACAAACAAATAAACCTAATTGTTGAGAGCGTTCTTGCTTTAACCACTGCGATCGCTGCAAAAGATTTACTCTAACTAGAGCCGCAGGGATGTACACTGAATATGGTGCAAAGCCCAACAAAACGACTAAAAAGTAAAAATACCAAGGGGCTGAATGGCCATTAACAACTTCGGTAAAACGGTCTATATTGTGATAGATAAAAAAGGCATTAATAAAATTCCAGCCGTTGCGCCAAGTTACCAAAACATACCAAGGAAGTGAGATAACTAAAACTATCGCCATTCCTAAAATCGGCTGCATTTCTCGCCATAGTTCCCAAAATTTCCCCACATACAAGGCAAAAGCAATCATAATTAGTCCTGGTAAGACAATGCCTACAGGACCTTTAGTTAATATTGCCCCAGCAATTAAGACATAACTGGCTAAATACCATTTATTGGGAAGTCGCCAATTAGCAGTGACGATTGGGGAATTATTCTGAGCATATCCCAGGAAAAAACATAATAAAGTTGAACCTATACAGCCGTTGAGTAACATATCAGAAACCCCGGCTCTGCCCCAAACAATCATTTCTGCGTTGAGTGCCATTAAAGCAGCGGCAATGGCGGCTGTAAAGTAACGTCTAGGCAAATTAGTAACTTGTTCTAATTCATCTTTTTTGGCAAAGTACCACTGCACAGTGTAAAATGCCAAAGCAATTACGCCCATTGCTGCGAATGCTGAAGGGATACGCACAGCCCATTCATTTACTCCCATAATAGAGTAAGCGATCGCTTGACACCAATAAATTAAAGCAGGTTTATCAAAGCGAGTTTCACCATTAAAAAACGGCGTAATCCAATCACCAGTTACCAGCATTTGTCGGGAAGCTTCCGCAAACAGCGGTTCAGTCTCATCAATTAAGCCTACATTACCCAAATTCCAGCCAAAAGCTATCCAACCAATTACCAATAACCACAGGGACGAAACAGCCACAGCTAGGACTGGACGCTGTTCTAAATTATTCAACCACTTATCCACCACTTGCCAAGAAACACTCAATTTTATACTCATGAATTCATACTTAAAGACACTGAAATCGCGTCCTGCCAATACACAATAGTTTACAATTCAAAAAAACTCCTGAACTCCTTCCTTCTTCCTCCTGAACTCCTTCCTTCTTCCTCCTGAACTCCTGAACTCCTGAACTCCTGACTCCTGACTCCTGACTCCTGACTCCTGAACTCCTGACTCCTGACTCCTGAACTCCTGACTCCTGAATTCTCCAATATCACCTATTTTGTAACACTAACTGCCATTCTTGAGTTTGCGGATTCCATTGGGGAGAGGAAGTTTCTCCCACAACATAGGGACCCCAATAACGTCGAGAACCATCTTGAGCAAAAGCCACCAAAATATCACCTTTCTCAAGTCTTAAATTAGCTTGAGGTAAAGATAAAACTAACCCGCTCTCACTTCCTTCTTCAGGAGCAAAATCCCAATGAGCCGGAATATCAGATTTAGATTTATTCGCAGTCGCACTTTTGAGGGATGATTGTCTAGCTAACAATGCTAGACGGACAGGTTGAGTAGTTTTGTTGCTAATGCGAAGCAATCCAGCAGCCTTGTTTTTACTATCAGAGTTAACCTGATAGGCTACAACTGTGGACTGATTTTTTTGCGGACTTGATTCTACTGAGTCACTTGGTGTACTATCTAAGTTAATTTCATCCCCATTTTTACCACTATTTGTCATCATAGATGGGGTTGTTTCTGGATTTGTAGACTGAAAAGATATCCGCATATCTAAGCATCCTGTCATGATCCCCATGAATCCTAAGGCAGAAAGACTGATAATGAAGTTACCATACCGATCAAGGAAGTTTTTCATAATGATATAGCTTTAGAAATAAGATTTTTTGTAAGCTAAACCCGATGGTTACAAATGATCCCCAACCGTAATTAGAGTGGTTTACTTAGGTTCTCCAAAATAAATTATCCAGTTTCATCAAGTCAAAACGACTTTTTCTGTTCCCTATTCCCATGCAAAATACTCGCTTGAACAACCTATTAGAAACAATTTTCAGTAGCTTGAGTGAATGGTTTCTGAATCCTTGGCGGCGGTTATCGCTAATACTAATTAGTTTTTTGTTTGGCTTTTTTTTGGGATCAGCAGTATCAACAACCGCTGGACAAAAGGCAGAATTAGACATTGTGGTTGCTGGATTTTTAGTGCTACTGACCGAAATTACCAGTAGAATATTTTACAGTCGGAGTTTTTTTGTTCGCCAAGCATTTTGGGTAGAAATACTCAACTATCTCAAGGTTGGTTTTATCTACAGTCTATTTCTAGAAGCGTTAAAACTGGGTTCGTGATTTTATGAGTAGTGAATGGTTGAGTCAAATTTTAACAACAGACACATCTTGGCAAGTGTCAGCACAAGCCGCAGCATTGGCAGATCCTTTGCGAGCTAAGGTGTTTAATATTACTTCTGATAATGTGGCTGAAGTTATCCAAAAGAGAGGGGATTTACTGAAGTTAGTTTTCCCTAATTTTAGTCAATTTTGTCAAACTACCCTAAAAATTCAACCCCCAGAAGTGTTACAGGTATTGTGGGATTTATGGCTACCCTTGGGAATCCAAATTGCAGCACAACGTCAACAGTTAGGGAAACCTTTTGTCCAGGGAATTTTAGGCGCACAAGGAACTGGTAAAACTACAATGTCCCAGATACTGGGTTTGATTCTCCAGCAGTTAGGATATCGGACGTTAAGTTTGTCTTTGGATGACTTGTACAAAACTTATAGCGAGCGTTTGGCTTTATTACAGCAAGATTCCCGGTTAGTTTGGCGCGGTCCGCCCGGAACCCACGATATTCACCTAGCTTTAATTGTACTCGATCAGATTCACCAAGGCAAGAGTCCTGTGATAGTTCCTAGATTTGATAAATCTGCTCATGGGGGTGCAGGCGATCGCACTACTCCTGAAGTTATCACAAATCCTATAGATATTGTTCTGTTTGAAGGCTGGTTTGTGGGCGTAAAACCAATTCCTCCTAAAGTGTTATTAACTCCACCACCACCTATTCTTACAGACGTAGATAAACAATTTGCCTCTGATATGAATAATCAGCTAAAAGATTATTTACCACTGTGGGAAAGATTAGATAGTTTAATAGTTCTTTATCCCACAGATTACCGTTATTCTTTAGCATGGCGCAAGCAAGCAGAAAGACAAATGATTGCTGCTGGTAAATCAGGAATGAGTGACGCAGAAATAGAAGAATTTGTAAATTATTTTTGGCGTTCTTTACATCCAGAATTATTCATTAATCCCTTAATTCAATCATCATCTGTTGATTTAGTAATTGAAATTAATAGTGATCATAGTTTTGGGAAAATCAGAAAAACTATCTAAGATTATTAAATTCATCTTCTGTGATTTCTAATTGGTTAAGAATTTCCTGGAATAGCCAACCGCCGATTTCAGCATTTCCATGAATAGGAATAGTTGTTGCGCGACCATCGGGATGCTTCCAGCGAGCATGACTACCTTTTTGACGAATTTTCTCAAAGCCTAATTTTTTGGCAACTTTTTCTAAAGTTTTGGCTTTAGCTGGCATAAGCAATAGTTACCTCAATATCATTAGGTAAGGATTTACCAGCCTCTAAATATTCTGCTGATATCATTTCAAAAACATGGTTTAACTCTGAACGAGCTTCTTCATGGGTTTTTCCCCACGCATGACATCCTTTAATTGCTGGAACGTAAGCAACAAATGTTCCATTATCATCGGGGCGTAAAATAATTGTATAGTCAATTAGTTTTTTGTTTATCATATTATTTCCTGTTAAATACTTGCGATTAAAAAGGCGAATTTCCTGACTCATGGGCGAGGAAACCCCGCCCCTACTGACAAACTACTTTCCTGTTTGCAGTGTTTCCACTAAATCATAAAAAGGTTGCCAATTATCATCTTCAGTGATTCGTTCCCAAACAGACTCAATCACAGGTCTTAATAAAGCTGTTTTGGGATTAGCTTCAATCAAAGTTTGGTGAATTTTATCCATTTGTTCAGGATCAAAATGATTGAGAATTTGATGATAGAGGAAACACCAATTATCAAAAGTGGGTGATTTTCCTAATGCGGGGCTAATTTCAGAACCATTCATCACAAAAGCTGGATCATCTCGCCATTTACTAGAAAAGGTAGCAGCTATATCAGCAAAGAATTGATGATAACCAACTTGACTATCATGTAAAAAGGTAATAGTTAACCGCAAAAATTCATCAGCTTCCGCTAATTGTAAATCTTCAAAACCCAATTTTTTCAACATCAAAGCTCGATATTCAGCCTGGTAATATTCAGCAAACTTGGATAAAGCAATATCCAAATCACCTTGGTGAATTATCGCCTTTAAAGGTTCTTGCAAAAGCTCTAAATTTAATTTGCAAATCCCTGGTTGTTGACTGTAACAATAACGTTTATAATAATCGAAATATGCCGCCGTAAATTGGAGATCGTAAGTAGGAATAAAGGCATAGGGTCCATAGTCAAAACTTTCCCCGGTAATTGACATATTATCAGTATTCAGAACTGCATGACAAAAACCCGCTGCCATCCATTGGGCTACTAATTCAGCAACACGCTGCACTAATTCGGCATAAAATAAAGCATATTTATCATTTTCGGCTTGCAAATGCGGGTAATACTGTTCAATTACATGATCTAACAGTTTTTGAGTTAAATCATGTCGTTTGAAATAGTTTAATCGTTCAAAAGTACCAAAACGAATATGAGATTTACTCATGCGAATCATGACAGAAGAACGAGTTGGAGAAGGTTCATCACCGCGCCACAAACCCAAACCCGTTTCAATCATACTTAAACAGCGAGAAGTGCGAACACCTAAACGATGAAGTGCTTCAGCGGCAAGAACTTCCCGCACTCCTCCTTTGAGTGTTAACATCCCGTCACCACCGCGAGAGTAGGGGGTTCTTCCCGAACCTTTTGTGCCAAAATCATATAATTCCCCATCAATACCCCGCACTTGTCCATAGAGAAAGCCTCTACCGTCACCTAATTGGGAGTTATATTGTCCAAATTGATAACCGTGATAACGGAGGGCTAATAGGGGTTCTCGTCCCTCAAATTTACCAAAAGCGTTAATAAAATCTTCGTCTTTAACTACTTGGGGCGCAACTCCTAATCGTGGCAGTAGTGCGTCATTGCGCCAGCGTAACATAAGTTGGGGAAATTCCTCGGCTACAACTTGATCATAGTAGTCATTACCTAAAGACTCTATAGCTGGTTCATAGTTGAGGGTAAGTAAAGGATTAGTAGCATGAGTGTGATTGAGAGTTTCATCCAGAGTCATTATAATTAGGCTTAATTGATATTTATTTAATAATAGACAAAAAAAGCTTACGATCTTTCTATTTAATAACCTGATGGTTTTTTCTCACGCAGAGGCGCAAAGAGGAAGAGTTTTAGAAATAGAATTGAATCATTTCACACCTTGGGTCTATTTGTAACAAATTGCAAACATGGATTTGTTGCATTTGGTGATTTTTGCGGTAAACTCTGGGAATATTGCGCTTTTAAGGCTGGGGTGATGGGTCAGACTAGCAATTTGCTGTACTTAAATACCAATCAAAGCACCGCTAAAGGTTTCCTCTTTGGGTTACAGATTCCTTTTCTTCCTGATTTTCTCCTTGATCATACCCTGTTGGGAAAAGAACCAAGCGATCGCATTCAGGAATATTCCCGACGCTGGACAGAATTTGTCTCTGGTTGATGGCGAAATCAGGAAGATGTTACTTATGATCAAAATCCTGTTATTCAACATTTTTCCAAACAAGAACAACGGGAAGCCTATCAACGCTACCAAGAATCTATGGACGTTAATAAGCTCTCCTTTGAAGAATGGCTAGATCAAAACCCAGAATTTCAGTATCTTTCTGAAGAACAGCAACGAGAAGCTTATGAAAATTATTTATCTTCTTGAGGATAAAATCAAGATCTGATTAAAATTACAATATGATTAAGTTAATCAACTTAAACAGATAAATGAATGCGTAAACAAGTTATCGAATATACATCTCCACTAGATGCGTTGATTGCCCTTACCAAACAGTTAAATGTTTATGAAATCAAGTACCAAATGAGTTCAGAAGATTTTTTTGCCAAATATAACCAAGGAAAAACTTCTGATGATGAAGTGTTTGTCGAATGGGCAGGAAATTATCAGCATTATCTAGCTTTACATCAAGAAATAACCAGCAAACTCCAAGATGTCGCGTAAACTTATCCAAGCGTATTTAGATGAAATTGAGCAACTTTTACTCAATTGCTCTAATGCATACATTGAGGAATATAGTGCAGTCATTTTAACGACAGAGCGGGCTAATCTTCGCATTAGGATACGTTTTGCAATTAGATATTTACTAGCAGTCAGTGAAGCCTTTGTTGTTGTAGATAATCAGATTAAATATATTGATTACCGCTATCACTTTCAAGATGAGCAAAATAGTCTGATTTTTCGTTATGACAGTACACCACACTTTCCCAACTTGTCTAGTTTCCCCCACCATAAACATCTTTTTGACAATGTAATTGCTTGCGAAAAACCACATATACAGCACTTCCCGGTGTTATGAGGTACATATCTAGCGGGCAAGATGCCCGCACTACAAGAGTTTCATGATTCAACTTTGTACCTCATAAGAGCGGAAACCGCTGTAGCTGATGTTCTACAAGAAGTGATGGAGTTTTTAAAGTAGCTTATAAAAATTATTTATTTTCTTGAGAATGATAAATAAAAAAATAGATCCCCGACTTCTTCAAAAAATTGCGGCTTTAAGGATTACAATATTCACATAAACTAGGATCAGCAAATTCTTGATTGTTAGGAAATAATTGTTGTTGGGTAAAACCGCATTTTTGACATTGAAAAATTACTGCTTTAATTAATGAAGTTGGCTGATGACAAAGTTCACAAGGTAGTCCAGGGATTTTTTGATTAATCATAAAACCAGGAGTATTACATTGGGGACATAAACTATTAATTTTATTAATTAAGTCTTGAGTAGCAAAGGCAATATTTTTCATCCTGGTAGGATTATACATTGCTCTCATATCTGTTTCTATATGAAATTTACCATTTGTGTTTTTTATGGCAATTTCTACGGAATTGATTAGGTTTTCTTTGCTGGTAATACCTTTAATAAATTCTGTTTTTCCTGTAGATATATTAGCAAATGAAATTACTAAACCATGTTCAGGAAAACCAACTTTGTGAGCAAATTCTTCAGCTTCTTCTAAACTAGATATAGTTTGCTGATTGAAATTAGTTTCTATGGAAAATAATTCACCAATAATTTCTAAATCATTTTCTTGATCCAGAAAAATAATGATTTCTCGGTTAGCATAAATATAGGGAATTAGGGGATGAGGTGCAAAACTTCCTTCACTAGCGATGGCTATTTTTTCATCATCCATTTCCAAGGCTTTTTTAGCTTTTAACCTAGCAGTAATAATTTGTGTATCTGGACGTTTTATTTCTCTAGTAAAAGTTCCAAAAACATCAGTATTTAAGCCTTGAGGAACTATCAAATTAATTCCTAAATGTTCTTTCAATAAAGGAGAAATTACTTTTTCTTTATTGTGCATTGTCGCCAAAATAGCCACGCGATTATTATATATTGACATAATTTATTTCTCCATAATTATCTTCAGATCCCTGACTTGTCCAAGAAGTCGGGGATCTGAGGTATTATAATATTATAAATCTGATCGCCACTGGGAATTTGTCAAACTTGTAAAAATATGATCTTCCCATTTACCATTAATCATTAAATAATCTCTAGCATATCCTTCAACTACAAAACCAGCCCTTTTAAGAACATTACCACTGCGGCGATTATGGGGCATATAATTAGCCATAATGCGGTGCAGATTTAATTCTTGAAAAACATACTTAGTGGAAATAGACAAGGCTTCTGTCATGTAACCATAACCTGGTGCTGATTCTGCTAAACTGTATCCTAATTGCAAAATAAGTTTCATATTCTAACAATAATGTTTACTGATAAATAAACAATAACGATTGTCATCTGTTAGTTTATAAGACATTTTGTCAGCAATGGAGGACATTATTTGCAATCCCCGTCCTCGTTCTTGATCATTATCCTCTAATGCTGAAGTTATTTGCAATTGCTTTTCTAACTCAAAAGGTTCTCCCAAAGACCATATCCGAATTTCTATATCTTCTTCGAGTCTAATAACTTCTAATTCAATCGGAGTTTCTCTGGGTAATTTTTTGTGGGCGTGTTCTACAACATTAATAAATCCTTCTACTAGTAGTGTTTGTAATTCCCACCAAATTGTTTGATTATTAAATGGGGGCTGGTTGATTTGCTCCAGCCAGGATAAAACTTCACTTGTAGCATTAATATCTGTATTGGTTTTTAGGTAGATTTTATGATTCATTGGTCAATCCATAGAATATTTGACTATGAGTGTATGTTCAAAATGTGAAAAATGTAAATCCTTTGACAAGATTTAATGTAGAGTAATTAATAAGTAATTATTCAAACTGTTTCATGGTCAAAATGTTTAAAATCCTCGTCATTGATGATGATCCTATCTTACGAATGGTTTTGAAAAAAACGCTGAAAACCCAGGGCTATGATGTTACCATAGCGGCTAATGGCGAAGAGGGAATAATAGAAGCCAAAAAATTATGTCCCGCTCTCATTATCTGTGATTGGGTAATGTCTGGGATAGATGGTTTACAAGTATGTCGTCAGATTAAGTCAGATCCGGAATTAGCTACAACTTTTTTTATTCTTCTGACTGCAAAAGGAGCTTCTTTAGGAGAGGAAGATGATCGTGTTAGAGGATTGGATGCAGGAGCAGATGAATTTATCTCTAAACCCATTGAGATGAATGAATTAAAAGCACGGGTAAGAGCAGGATTAAGGCTACATCAATTAAGTCGAGATTTGCAGCATCAAAAGCAAATTTTAGAGCAGTTAAATCGAGATTTGCAGCATCAAAAGCAGGTTTTAGAAACCGAACTAGCTGAAGCTGCTGATTATGTGCGATCGCTTTTACCATTACCACTTGTAGGGTCAGTGACCATAGAATCTTTATTTGTACCTTCAGCACAGTTGGGAGGGGATTGTTTTGATTACTATTGGATTGATGATGAGCATTTGGCAATTTATCTATTAGATGTCTCTGGTCATGGTGTAGGCTCGGCTTTGTTATCTGTATCTGTATTGAATATCTTGCGATCGCAGTCTCTACCAAATACTAATTTTTGTCAACCAGCAGAAGTTCTCAAGGCACTCAATGAAAGTTTTCAAATGAGTAAACATGGCGATAAATACTTTACCATTTTGTACTGTGTTTTTAATCGTGTTAATCATCAGCTAGTTTATGGCAATGCTGGACATCCACCGGCTGTATTAATATTTGGAAATGCCCCCTCCAGCATTGAGGTTATAAAACTAGAATCTCTAGATTTACCTATTGGCTTTTTACGAGATATCAGTTTTGAAACTGCTATTTTGGAAGTTGCAGAAAACAGCACTTTATATATTTTTAGTGATGGTGCTTACGAACTGCTGCAACCAGAGGGACAAATTTGGGGTTTCGACTCCTTCGTTAATTTATTGCTCACCCATAATCAGTCAAATAACAATCATATTAATCAACTCTTACCTGAGATTATAAATATCAGCGGTAACGAAAATTTTGATGATGATTTGTCTTTACTACAAGTCAATTTTAGTGGATATCAAAATCCCTAAGATGTGAACTTTTATCAAGGGTGTTTGAAAATTTTTTGGCGATTTTCTAGTTCTAATACTTTGCTGTCAAACACTTCTCTATTACTTAATATGTTCAAAACTCGATTGATTTTCGTTAATTCAAATAACATTTTGACTTGATCATTAATGGAACATACAAATAGTTCTCCTTTAGCATTTCTCACACTTTGCATTGCTCCCACTAAAGCACCTAAACCAGAACTATCAATAAAGCTCACCTTTGACATATCAATCAATAGCATATTAACTCCATTATTAATGATATCAGTAATTTGACGACGTAATTCGTTACCGGAGGTGGCGTTTAAAATTCCTGATGGTTCAAAGACGTGAATTTTAGAAGTCATAAATTATCTTCCTTTCTGTGTTAGTTTGTGAATTTGCTATTGAAAATCGTTATATCTATTTAAAATTCTACTACTATTTAAGGCATTTTGTATAACTTAAAAAATAGATTTACAAGCAATAAAGAGTTTCATTTTTGAGATTATACAAGTTCAAAAAAAGTCAAGAATAGATCTAAACAAGAAAAGCCCGATATAACCAGTTTCCAAACCTCTCCCCACGGGGTTAGGGGGTTAAGTTTTGTGGTTCTATACAATACGTTTGAAACACCCTTTTCGAGATAATTAATGAATTACCTCTACTTTACTTCTGTTTTGTGTAAGTCCTGCGGTTGCCAAACAGCAGCACTGATAATTGCCCAAAGTAGAGATAAAATATATATACCCCATAATGTGTTGATCAAATAAACCCAAGGAGTTTCTAACTGACCAATAGCGAAACGATATATACTCCATATTATACCTAAAATCATCAAAATAAACACAGTTAGTTGTGGCCAGATTAGCTGGAGATAAATTCCTGATTGTCGCTGCTTAGGTGTAACCTGAAATTTAATAGGTTGTCCGGTTAATACACTCCATGCAGATTGAATGAATAGGGGAAATAAAGAGATAGAATATTGTTCTGAACGCCATAATTCCGCAGCATTAATTCCCCAACCAGCGGCTAAAAAAGTCAACCTATTAATTATAAAAGCTGGAAGAAAATGGATAGTAAAATCAAAGCCATAAGTTTCCACGGGGATAGTTCCCGTAAAAAAATAGATAATGGGACAAGCAATGAAAATCAAAGTTGCAAACCCAGAAAAATAACTATATGTTGTCTTAAAATAGTGTAATCGTTGCCAAAATGTCAGTCCTGGTTTGGTGAGAGGATTTTCTCTCATTAACACTTGAATTGTGCCTTGAGACCAGCGCATTCGCTGTTTGAGGGTAGAACTTAAATCATCAGGAGCAAGTCCTTCTGCTAATAATTCATGATGATAAATTGATTTCCAACCAGAACTATGCAACCGCATGGCTGTATTCATATCTTCGGTAATACTATTACTAGAAACACCACCAATTAATTCAAATTCATCTAATTTTTTGCCATCTTTGACAAATTCATCTGCAAAATATTGTAAACCCACACTAACTAATGCTTCTCTTCTTAGGACTGCATTTGTACCTGTGTAGAAAGCTGAATTCATACCATCTTTACCTTGTTGAATCGGCCCATAAAATAAATTGGCTCGATGTCCAAAGGGGTCTCCAGGGGGAATATTATAAAAATCTTGAGGAGTTTGCACAAATGCAATACGGTTTGGTTGATATTTTCCTGAATACAAATTATAGGTATAGAAATATGTCAAAACTCGCTTTAAAAATGCTGGTTTAGGAACATGATCTGCATCTAAAGTAAGAATAAAATCTCCTGCGGTCTCTCCAGAAAAAATGGCGTAATTGAGATTACCTGCTTTAGCATGATGAGGTACTCCTGGTTGTTTAGGACGAGCAATATACCGCAACCTAACCAGTTGCACAAGTTCTAATTCTTTTTGACGAATTGCTAATTCTAATGCGCTACGTTCATGATTAAGATGTTCATATATAGTTGATTTACTGGCATGATAACTATTTTGATGTTGAGGATTTAACCAGAGAATAAACTGTTGTAAACTGTGGACAAATCTAGCGGGAATATCCTCGAAAGTATTTAAAGTATTTAAAGATGATTTTTGCAGCCATTCTTCAGCGGCTTTTACTTCAGGTGCTAGATTTTCTAGTTGCTCAATTCGTTGATTTAAAGTAGATAATTCCGCGTCAATTCGATTAGCTTCCTGTTGTAATAATGGTGATTGTAAATCCTCTAGAGCTAATCTTTCTGACATAGCTCGCATTTGTTCAGAATTACCATCATCTAATACATATACACGCAGCTTTGTGGTTGGATAATCTATTGCTAAAGCTGCTCTAGCAGTTTCTTCCACCATTTCCGAGGGTTCATTATAGCAGGTTATAAACACATCTACATTTGCCCAATCACAGTTAGGAAGGGGTGGGCTTAACTGATTGAGAGACTTAACCTGTCGGACTATAGGCCGCCATAATCCGATGACAAACATAACTCCCCCGAAATAGCTGTAAATTTCCGCCAGCAATAAAGGAATAGACAGCCATAGAGCATCAAAGTTGATAGAATGGGTTATCCGCCATTGTAAATACCAAGCACCAAAAATTAAGTTGATTTCCGCTAAATACCGAAAAAGTAGGGTTCTTTTTTTCAGTGTTGAACGGCTATTACCGGAAAAATTCGCTGAATCATAACTAGAGGACGCTGAATTCATTTTGCTACCAAAAATAAAATTTAAATTAGTCAATTAGCGGTTGTTTGTTTTTATAAGAGTCACGTATTTGATTTTTGATTTGAACTCCCATGGTTGTCCATAGCCAGCCTATAGTCCTTGATATTTTTTAGACATCATTGAGGATTCCTGTAGCTTGCTAAAGTAGAGTTGTTATTTAATGTATCAGATTTTTGGTGTCATTTCTAACTATAGCGAAGTGATTCTCTCTTCTCTAGCACTCTAGTCCTCCCTGAATGGTTCTCAAATTTTATTTATAAATGATACAGCAACACCGTCACTACAAACTATTAAGATGGATTGCATTGTTCCTAAGTGGAGCATTTCTGCAATTTCTGTTCTGTGTGCCTACAGTATCTTTAGCACAAAATTCTACTCCTAATGGCTGTAGTCAAATTTCAGCGCCTCTAACACCGGAGGAACAGATTTACGCTCGTGCAGCTTGGCAGTATTTTGTCAATAACTATCAAGCAAATACAGGGTTTACTAATTCTACTGGTGGTTATCCTTCTGGTACTCTCTGGGACATTGGTAATTACCTAATGGCTTTGAATGCAGCGCGGTGGATGAATTTGATTAACCAGTCAGAATTTGATTCGCGCTTTAACAAATTTCTTACCAATTTTGCTAATCTTAGTTTATTTGAAAACGCTTTACCAAATAAGGTATACAATGCTGCTAATGGAAAAATGACTGATTATGGTAATAAACCTGTAGAAAAGGGGCTAGGTTGGTCAGCTTTGGATATTGGTCGCATATTGGCTGCTTTTCATATTATTGGCACTTGTCATCCTCAGTATAAAAATTGGCTAAAGGGAGTTCTCAGTAAGTGGCAGTTAGCAAGATCACTGAAAGATGACCAACTTTACGGAGCGCTTGTTTTACCTAATGGTAAAACATTGTTGGTACAAGAAGGGCGACTTGGTTATGAGGAATATGCTGTTAGGGGTTATGAACTATGGGGATTTAAAGCACCCAAAGCAGCGGCTTTAGAGCCTTTCAAACTTGTAGATATTAATGGGGTGAAAATTCCTGTTGATACCCGTGATTTTCAAAGCACTAATGCTAATAATTATGTAGTTGGTGAATCCTATATTCTTGATGGCATTGAATTTGGCTTAGAAGGTTATTTAAAAAAATATGCTGCTGATGTTTTAGAAGTACAAAAGCGACGCTTTGAATCTACGGGACAACTAACTGCTGTTTCTGAAGACAATATTGATCAACCCCCTTATTTTCTCTACAATACTATATACTCCAATGGAGTTGCTTGGGCGACAATTACGGAGAAAAATAAGCCCTATACAGAGTTGCGGAGTATTAGCACTAAAGCTGCCTTTGGTTGGCGCTATCTTTACCCAGGTAATGCTTATGCTCAAAAGGTTTTTGATGCGGTTAAGGATTTACGTGATCCTAAAGGTGGTGGCTTCTACGCTGGACTGTATGAAGAAACAAAAAAACCTAATAAATCCCTGACAGGTAATACTAATGGCCTAATCATGGAGATTTTATATTATAAAGCCAGAGGAAATCGCCCCTTAATTGGTGGTAGTGGGGTGAGTTTTGCAAAAATACCGTCTGGTGATTCTAAACCCTCAGATTCTAAACCCTCAGATTCTAAACCCTCAGATTCTAAACCCTCAAATTCTAAACCCTCAAATTCTAAACCCTCAGATTCTAAACCCTCAGATTCTAAACCCTCAAATTCTAAACCCTCAGATTCTAAACCCTCAGATTCTAAATCACCTGCTGCAAATTCGCCGACTCCAGCCCAAAGTCCTATTCCCATAAATGTTACACCTGCTAAGACTAATACAGCGACTAACCCACCTCCGCTGATAGTTAAACCTATTCCATCCTTGGGTGTCCCGCAGCCAGCTAAACCATTACCTAAACCGTTAACAGTTGTACAAAGACGCTACGCTCAAGCGGCCTGGAACTATTTCTCCGCTAATTCTCAGCCTAGCACAGGATTGGTGAGCGATCGCTCTGATGTTAAGGGTTCAACATTGTGGGGATTAGGAGATTATCTAACAGCGCTCAATGCAGCATGGGCAATGGATATAATTTCTCCCAAGGAATTTGATCAGCGCAGCCGACAGTTGTTGAGTGCTTTAGCGCAGATACCGCTGTATGCAGGGGAATTACCGAGTCGGGGTTATGATCCGCGAACATTGCAACCAGTAGATTATGGTGGTAATCTAGTCCCTGAAGGTACTGGTTGGTCGTCTTTAGATGTGGGAAGACTATTAGCAGCCCTTTATAATTTAAAAACAGATCATCCCGAATACACGGAAGTTGTTGATCAAATTGCTCTCGATTGGTCATACTTGCGGGTTGTGCGGGAAGGTATTCTTTCTAGCGCCAATGTCACCAAAGATAAAAGTGGGCGGTTAGTCCCCAGAATTAATCCTGAAACCCGTTTGGGTTATGAAGAATATGCTGCTAGAGGTTTTCAATTGTGGGGATTTAATGTTGATAAATCTGCTGTGGGTGGTGAATATAAAACAACATCAGTGGAGGGGGTAGAAGTCCCCACTGAACGGCTTCGTAAAGATACAAAATCAAAGGTTAATCAATATACCGTTAGTAATCCTTTTCTGCTGTATGCTCTAGAGTTTGGTTTAGATCCAAAAATGCGATCGCTCTTTACATCAGTATATCAAGCTCAAGCCCAACGCTACCTTAAGACTGAGACTCTTACAGCCTCAGCTACCACTCTCATTGAGCGTCAACCTTACACCGTCCACAGTTCGATTATTGGTCAAAATCAGCCTTGGGCAGCCTTAGATGATGATGGTAAACTACTACCAGAGGGAAGATTAGTCAGTTCGGCCGTAGCATTTGCCTATTATGCCTTACTGCCTAAAGATACCTATACTCAGGAATTAATCAAGGCAACAACGGACTTATATAACCCTTTGCTGGGATTTTATGAAGGTTTTTATGAAAAAACAGGTAAAACCGCTCTTGGTTCTACTAGTAGCACTAACAGTATGATTCTACAATCTTTACTGTATACAGCAACAAAGCAACAACCCCTTCTCCGTCCTAATACGGATATGAAATCACCCTGGTGGCGAGCAGTAGCTGATGGTAATTCTGGTCGGGGTCTACCGAATACTTCTACTCAAAAAACACAATTTGTGACTAATAGCACTGAACATTACTGGATTACTGTCAAAGATGACAGGAATTAACTTTTGGATGATTTAGATACTTGAGGTTAGTAGAATTACTTGATTCTTGTCGCTATGGAGGAGATAAATGAAGATAAACCTGATATACTAACCCAGATTCATAAATACTGATATGAAATTGTATTATATAGGATTTCCGCAAAACAGCGGGAAAGCGGTAATCTCTTCCGATATCTTGCTATATTAATTACTACTGCCTAAAAATAAGGTTTATGAGTCCACGCAAGCTATCAGCCATGTCTGCTGTTAATCTTGGATACATTAACTCACCCTAGTAAATTGGTAAAGGTATTAATATGAGAATATTCATTCTATTCCCTTACGTAGCTGTTTTGTAAAATGTTACTCTCACTGGACTTACGACAACGAATACTATATTTATTTTTTCCACTAAGTATCATCACTAGTTTCGGGATTAAGTCTGTATCTGCTGATCCTATCCAACCAGATGAAAATTGGGGTTCAGTCTCACTTTTGATAGAACCCGTCCCTGTGGTTGATAATTTACCAGATTCACGCCAAAATAACGAAGATATTACAGAAACAGATTCCTCTCTTTTTTTCCCACTAGATGAAAACTCGAACTCATTTCCAGAATTAACCGCACAAATTACAAATTTTGGTATTTTAGAAAACTTAAACATAGTTTTTGACAGCAGCTTTCCTCCTCAGAATTTGCAGTCAATACCAGTATTAATTGCTGCACCTGAAAACTTTAATCCTCAGCTAAGGTTAACTTCCCAACGAGTATCTCCTCCGCAAGCACAACCAAATTCTACAGTACAACCAACTTCACAACCAACTTCTACAGCACAACCAACTTCACAACCAAATTCTACAGTACAACCAACTTCACAACCAACTTCTACTACACCTGTGCGGCCAGCATTTATTTTGGAAAGTATCCAAACAGGGTTTCGTAGGGACATGAATAGTTCCCAGCAGGAGAGCCAAACTATTGAACCAGTGTTTCAATTTCGGTTATTCAATGGAGAGAAAATTAAATTAAAAACTGCCTTTAATAAGTTGAGTCAACCGAAATTTGCATCTCTTACTAATATTCCCCTTCAGTTGGGATGGGAAGGCAAAACAGGTAAATATGCTATAAAATTAGGAGCAGGAATTGATCTATTTAATCGCTTACCAATGGCTCTCAATTTCAATGCTCAGATAGATAGACCAATTGCTGTTAAACTCAATCCAGATTATAGCATCAAGTCAGGTTTATTTTTATCAGCAGTCGTAGAACAAGGTCTTTATAAAACTAGTGTGAAAACACTGGAAAATCAAATTACAGCTACACGCTCTGGCTTCAATACTTTTTGGCAAATTGACCCTAATACTAGCTTTTTTGGCTCTTATCGTGTGGGTTTATATAATGATGGTAATTTTGAACAACAGATTTTTAATCGCTTGGAACATAAGTGGGGTGAATTTTGGTTTGCTGGTAATGTTTTTGCTTGGAAGTATGCAAGTGACAATCAAGAGAGTAGTGGCTATTTTTCTCCAGTATCTTCTCTAGTTTATAACGGTGAAATCGGATGGGGAAAAAACATTTTTCCTTTTTTAAATTGTCGCTTAAATACCACCTTGGGAAGACAAAGAGTTAACGGTGATAAAAGTGGAGGTACTGGCTATCAAACTCGCTGTACAGTCAAAATATCACCAAATATAGGCTTAGACTTAGGTTATAGTTTAGGTAAGTCTCACAATCTCATGACTGGGGAAAGTCTGTACAATAATCAGATATTAACAGGCCAATTACAGATAAAATTTTGACCTGTTTTTTGACTGATCATTCAATATTTCAAAAGTAGAGTAAACAGTAAAACTCATGTTTTTAAACATGAGATTGAAATAATGACACTGTTTTTTTCGTGCTACGCATCTTTTAAAAACATCTTTTTTTTGACTGAGCTTTAAACTGGTGCAAATGAGTGTTTCTTATCTGTTCCCTGTTCCCTGTTCCCTTTTTTTGTAAAAGCAGGGAAATTGAAATCATAATCGAATTTCACAGCATCAAAATAACCTTTTCCTTTACTCTTTTATTCCAGCCCAAACAGTGAGAGGTTTACCAACTTTTTTATACAGCAAACTTTCTAAAATTACACCATTATTATTGGCAGTAAGAGCTTTATTTGGCTGATTTAAAGTTTCATAAAACCCGTTATACCAACCTTGATCAGATTTGAGTTGAGTTTGCACAAAATTAAATAATTTGCCTGTGTAATCAGTATTATACAAGACGTGCCAACCTACTGCGGCCTTAGCGCTGAGAAAACGTAGATCATTATATTTTCCCCCTGTTGCTGTGATAGTTGCCCAAGGTTGTCCATTCACAAATAAACTACTATAAACAAAGTAAGGAGCGCGATCTAAATTATCTTCCGTGACAGCAGTTAAAAATTTAGTTCTTTGATAACGAGCTTCTTGTGCAGCTAAAATTCGGTCTGAAAATGCTTTAGGTAAAGCTTGAAATCCGGTTTCAATGCCATCTAAAATATAAGGCTCACTGAGAACATAATTATTTGCACCTGAATTTTGATAATCCCGTCGATCATAAGGAACACCCTGTCCATAAAGATCCACAAAGTCTGTATTAGATGTGTAATCTAAAGCTTTTTTAACATCTAAACCCCAGAGTTTTAATCCATAAGCTGCGTAATTTTCATAACCTAAACGCCCTTCTTGGTTATACTGTTCTTCACCAGCAATAACAGAAGTACCGTACATTTGCCCGTTTTTGACTAAGCGCTTGATTTGCCAATGTTTCCAAACGGCTTCTGTTTGCGATCGCATTTTGGGATATTTTGTACCAACAATATTCAGCCATATAGCTAAACGTCCTAAATCCAAAGCAGACCAACCAATTTCTTCTCGTTTATCTAATTGACCATAATTTACAGGTATCAATGTTTTTGAATTATAGACTTTATTCGGTAATTCTCCTTTATACAAAGGCATAGACGCTAGAGTTTTTAACATCTGACTCATTTTGCTCTCAAACTCTTCTACGGTAATGATATTAAGTTCTTTAGCACTGACCAAAGCAGCCATAGCAGCGGCTTGGTCCCACATAGTAACAGAGGTAAAATTATTTACAGAATTAACTAAACCAGTTTGATCGTTCCAATTACGTTGGAAGTATAACCAAGCTTGACGCGCCATTGCAGTTTCCTCTGTAGTTAATGTCCCACTTCCGGGCGCAATATAGGGTCTTTTGGCGGTTGTCAATTCGGTAGCGGCAATGGGTTTACCTGCGACAATTGTTAATTTAGTATTCAGCTTGCTAATATTATCAGTATTTATAGTTAAATTCTTTGACAAAGAATTGAAACCTGTAATTGCAATTACAGCGGTTATAACTCCGCCAAAGGTAGCGAGAAAAGATAGTTTTTTTGATGGTGGCTCAAAATCAGAATTCATCATGGAATTGGTAATTGGTAATTGGTAATATAATTGAGGGTTTTTTCTTGTCTAGTTTTTTAAGTCAGGACTTACGCAAAATATCTTTCCCTAAGCCCCCATTCCTGTTCTCTATGTCTAGAGTGGTTAGTATATTCCGTGACTCATGCGTAAGTCCCATACAGGATAGATAGGAGATGATTAGGGTTCTTTAGCCCAAACCGTCAAGGGTTTGCCCACACGACGATATAGTATTGCTTCTAACACTATACCGTTAGTATTCACAGTTAAGGCTCGATTTGGTTCTTGAGTTTCCTCATAAAAACCTGCAAAAACGCCACGACTTGGATCAGCGAGCCAGCGCATACCCTTATAAAGTCTTTCTGTATAGCGAGTTTGAAACAGCATATTCCAGCCTATTGCGGCTTTAACACTACTACCCCGATAAACAAAAGCATCTTTACCAGATGAGTCTATACTTTTCCAAGGTTGACCATTGACAAAAATACAATTGTAGACAAACCAAGGCTCCCGATCTAAATTATCCTCAGACCAGGCTGTGAGTTGATTGGTAGCTTGATAGCGACGTTGTTGAGCTTGGAGTAACTTGGCTGCATATTCCGCAGGTAAAGCCTGAAAACCACTTTCCAACCCATCCAAAATATAGGGTTCACTAGTGACATAATTATGATAGGTTGTGCGTTTATCCGCTGGTACTTCCACACCCATGACATTGACAAACTGAGTTTCGGCTTTGGTATCGAGTGCTTTGGGGGCTACAATCCCAATTTTTTGTAATCTATAGGCTGCATATTGTTCATAACCTAGCCGTCCTTCTTGGTTCCAGGTTTCCTTACCATTTTTAATCCCTGTCCCCATTAGCTGTCCATTCTCTACTAACCGCTTTAACTGCCAACGAGCCGTGACGGCTTTACTAGCCGCAGCGTGTTTAGGGTATCGAGTTTCGATGATATCTAGCCATTGCACTAGTCGTGCTAAATCAATGGCCGAAAACCCAATTTCTTCGGGTTTTTCCAACTTTCCGTAGTTAACCGGGATTAAAGTTTTCGCGTTATAGGCTTTGTTTGGTAACTCATTCCGGTACAAAGGTATTTTGGCTAGGGTGGCCAATACTTCCTCTATCCATTTATCAAATTCTGCTGCCTTGAGTAAGCCTAATTCCCGTGCTGCCACCATACCAGCTAACTGACTACCCACGTCCCACATTGTTGTACTGGGAAAGTCCGCAGCAGAAGAAACTAAACCCGTGGATAAACGATTTTTCTCGAAATAGCGCCAAGCTGTACGGGCTAATTGTATATCTTCTGCATTCAGCCGATTTTGACCAACGGAAGTCACTGGAATTGGGAGAATGGTAGTCTCACGCCATTGTATTCCTTTATGCACTCCAAAGCCAACTAAAGCGATCGCCGCAGCGACAATAGTTTGTTTTAATAAACTAGGTTGGATCGGAGTAGGATTGATAGTTGTATCTTGTGTCATGGTTAGCGGGGGATAATATTAAACAACACTTCTTTTTTCACCAGCCACCAGAAGCAGCCCACAGCTACAGCCTGAGCGATAGTAGTGACTATGGGATTACCATCAACTAAAGCCGGAATTAAAAACCAAATTACTGTGACTGGAACGTGAACAATATAGACGTACAAGGAGTTTTGACCCAAACTAATCAACAGTTTCCCCAGAATTTTATTTAACGGTTGCCAAAATGTATCCACAATGATGTACAGCAAAGGGAAAAAACCGATGTGATTAATTAAACGCAAAAAACCCACCCGACTGCGGTCTGTCCATGCTAACCAAGCAACTCTATCTGAGAATTTGGCTGGCCAAACACCAAGCTGAATATCATAATGTGCGGTTGTAATTGAGCCAATGACGATTAATACCAAGCCTATAACTAGGGGGATTTTCGGGATTTTTCCCCATAATTCTTGTAGTTTTTGACGATAATAACCTGCTAATACGCCATGCACATATAAAATTTGCCAACCAGCTAAGGCAAAGTAAGGATGTTCTCTGTCTAAAGGATGGAAACTCAAAGCATAAGGATGTAATTGTTGGATACTCCAAAATGTCCAGGAAATAGCCAAAACAGGCAACCAAAAGCCTTTCCTTAACATCCAGAAAATGGCTGGGGAAAACAGCAACAGCAATACATACAGTTGTAAAATGTCAATGACAGGTGGTGCTAAATGGAATGTAGCTGCCGCTAGTAATATTTGCCACCAAGTCCCAGGCGCGAAATCAAAAGCCGGACGGGTCCAACCGGGGGCAATTATACTTAATAAACCCAGGACAGACATTAAAATGAAACTGGTGAGATAAAGTTTTCCAGAACGCTCTAACAGTTTTTTCATGGCTTCGGAAAAGCCAACTTTATTGATACGTCCTAATGTCACCATTCCTAATACCAGTCCAGAGAGAAATACAAAGCCTTCGGCTGCACTGGCGTAAATATGTCCCCTGTTGATAGCACTGAAATAAGAAGAACTTTCTAAATGATTGAATACCATGGAAACAATGGCAATGCCCCGGAGAAAATCAATCCTTAGATCTCGGTTTCCGTAGAGCGTGGGATCATAGCGCCAGGATATAGGAGGATTGTTTTTTGTAATTGTATTGTTATGCACAGGATATGGTTACTTTCGGTTATTTAACTACTTGGTTCTAGAACAGGAACTAACTAAATATTTTTTCGTAGGTTTTCAACTCTTCTCTGTAATGGAGTACGCATCGAATGAGAATTACTGATAAGATAATACCCTAAAGCCAGAAATAAAGTCTAAAAATCCTGAATTTTCTGATCTGCTTGCAGCAGCGCTTCCCTATCAGTAGGTAAGTGGCAAATAAGTAAAATACCATATCATTGAATTTACTTATGTATGATTACATATTTTGGTGTTTTTACGTCTACATACTCAAGATAGCCAAAATCACAATACTTTTCACTAGGGGTAAATTTAAATATGAAAGCATTATTACGCAATGACGAAGCCGGAAGAATTGAAGCACTTTTACAATACAGAATTCTTGATACTCAGTCCGAACAGGAGTTTGATGATATTACCCGTTTAGCTTCTTTTATTTGTGGAACTCCCATGGCCGTAATGACCTTAGTTGATACGGACCGCCAATGGTTTAAATCTAAAGTTGGACTAGAAGCATCAGAAACACCCCGTAGTATTGGTTTTTGCAATCATGCTATCCAGCAAGCAGATCCCATGATCATTCCCGATGCTACTTTAGATCCAAGATTTGTGGATAACCCTTTGGTGACATCAGATCCCAATATCCGTTTTTATGCGGGCATACCCCTAATTAATGATGAAGGTTATGGCTTGGGAGCGCTTTGTGTTCTTGATGACATACCAAGACAACTCGCATCACAACAGATAGAGGCATTAAATATTTTAGGTCGCCAAGTCATGAAACAATTAGAATGGCGACGTAATTTAGATAGTTTGCTCCTCTCAACGGTATTAGATACAGTTAATGCTTTAGTGATAGTTCTTAACCCAGAAGGGGAAATTATTGGATTTAATCGAGCTTGTGAAGAAACCACGGGTTATTCTTACAATGAAGTTAGAAATCAATGCTTTTGGAGCGTATTTACAGAACCGAAACGCCGTCGAACGGTGCGATCTATTTTTGAAAAAATTAAATCAAGTAAAGGGTTAAAAGAATATGAAAACTATTGGCGAATAAAAGACGGAAATCTGCGGCTAATTAATTGGTCAAATAGAACGGTTTTAAATGAAAATGGTGAAATTGAATTTATTGTTTGTACCGGCATAGATATCACTGAACGCAAACAAGCTGAAGAGTCTCTAAAACAGCAATTAGCAGCAGTAGAAGCGGCGAGTGATGGCATTAGTATTGTTGATAAACAGGGTAATTATCTTTATCTAAATAGCTCTTATGTGAATATATTTGGCTATAGTGATGCCACGGAATTGCTAGGAAAAAAATGGCAAGAAGTTTATGAACAAGAGCAGATTAAATTGTTTGAAAAAAAGATATTTCCTGAACTAATGAAACAAGGTTACTGGCATGGAGAAACAATTGCTCAGAGAAAAGATAGCAGTGACTTTGCCGCAGAAATGTCTCTGACAAAGTTGAAAGATGGCGGATTCATTTGTGTAGGCCGTGATATCAGTAAACGCAAAGAAGCCGAGGAAGAACTAAAATACTTCAACTTGCGATCGCAATTATTAGCTGATATTACTTTAAAAATCCGCGATTCTTTGCAGATAGATGATATTTTGCAAACTAGTGTTACAGAAGTACAAAAACTGTTGAAAACTGACCGTGTAGTGATTCTAGAGTTGTTGGCCGATGGCTCTTTAACAGCGCGGAAAGAAGCATTAATTCCTGGTATTCCAGTTGTTATGGGGGCAAATATTGTTGAACCCTGTTTGACAAAAAATTACATCGAGAAATATACTCAAGGATGGATTGGTGTAATTAATGATATTGAAAAAGCTAACATTCAGCCTTGTCATATCGAACTATTACAAAAGTTTAATGTCAAAGCTAACCTGGTTGTTCCTATTTTTCTCAAAGATGAATTTTGGGGTTTACTAATTGCTCATCATTGTACCCAACCCCGTCAATGGACTAACTGGGAAATAGAATTTCTCAAATCTTTATCTGATCAAATAGGTATTGCTTTAGCTCAAGCTAAATTACTGCAAGCGGAAATTCTACAAAGACGAGAACTGGAAATTGCTCGTCGTCAAGCTGAGTTAGCATCTCTATCCAAAAGTAGTTTTTTAGCGAATATGAGTCATGAAATTCGTACTCCCATGAATGGCATTTTGGGCATGACTGGTTTATTATTAGAAACTCCCCTCAACCCAGAACAAAGAGATTTTTTAGAAATAGTTCGTGTGAGTGGTGATGCTCTTTTATCTCTGATTAACGAGATTTTAGACTTATCCAAACTTGAAGCTGGAGAAATGATCATCGAAAGCATAGATTTCGATCTTTGCAATTGTCTGGAAGAAGTGCTAGATTTATTAGCTCCTCAAGCACATCAAAAAGGACTAGAAATTGCCACACTGGTAGAACAGAATGTCTATAAATATCTGAGGGGAGATGTGGGACGCTTACGACAAATTATCATGAATCTGATTGGTAATGCTATGAAATTTACCAAAGAAGGAGAGGTATTATTAGAAGTAGAATTGAAGTCAGAAACTCAGGATCTAGTCATTCTCAATTTTACTGTTATAGATACAGGAATTGGTATTAGTCTTCAAGATCAAAACAAACTTTTTCAAGCATTTAGCCAAGTTGATGCTTCTATTACCCGTCAATATGGTGGCACAGGTTTGGGATTAGCAATTTGTCAACAATTAGTAAGTTTAATGGGAGGAAAAATTGGCGTAAAAAGTCAACTGGGTAAAGGATCTCAATTTTGGTTTGAGCTACCTTTTATGAAGCAAATCCAGCCTTCTTCTCGGATTTTGGAGCTTGATATATTGACTAATAAGCGGTTGTTAGTAATAGATGACAATGGCACTAACCGGAGAATTATTTATCATCAAGCTACTCATTGGGGAATGTGGGTGGATGAAGCTGCTTGTGCAAATACTGGTCTTGCAGCTTTACAAAAGGCTGCTGCCGAAAATCACCCCTATGATATTGTTCTAATTGATATGCAAATGCCTGCGATAGATGGTCTAACGCTGGGATCACAAATTAAGGCTAATTCTGCTATTAGCAATATTCCTTTAGTTCTATTGACTTCTAGTAATCAAAAGGATGAATGGAAAAAAGCAATCAACATAGGATTTATTAGTTATTTAGTTAAACCAATAAAACCTTCTCGTTTGCTAGATACTATCATGGATATTTTAGGAAGCCAACCAAAATTAGATAATTTCCAATCTTCTAAAATTGAGCAACCTTCTATAATTGTGTTGGATCAAAAAATACCTGATTCTACAAAATCAAAGTTAAAATTGCTCGTAGCCGAAGATAATCCAGTTAATCAAAAAGTTATCCTCAAGCAACTCCACAGTTTAGGCTATAAAGCTGATATCGTCGCCAATGGCCAAGAAGTTTTGGAAATGTTGGATAACATTGCCTATGATTTGATTTTGATGGACTGTCAAATGCCAATTCTCGATGGTTTAAAAACTACAAAAGTAATTCGTTCTCGGCAAATAAATTCATTTGTTAATCACCGACAACCTATAGTTATTGCTATTACTGCTAATGCCATGAAGGAGGATCAACAGAATTGTTTAGATGCTGGTATGGATGACTATTTTAGCAAACCAATTACTAAGGATAAATTAGCAACATTATTAGAGCTTTGGAGTTCGAGAATTATAGCGGGACGAGTAGTGACTATTCCTGAACCTGAGTCAGTAGTTTTAATTACAAATAATCCGTTAACAGATTTACCAATTGATTGGGAACATCTACATCAAATCTCAGAAAATGATCCAGAATTTGAGTTAGAAATATTAAAAGTTTTTGTGGAAGATAGCCTGTTTCATGTAGAGGCAATTAAAGCCGCAATTGCCGTTAATGACTTTCCTCAACTGGCCAGAGAAGCTCATCATCTTAAAGGTTCTAGTGGTAATTTTGGCGCTACAGCCATGCAGAAAATTGCAGAAGAACTAAAACAACTCAGTCGCAAACAGAGTTTTGTTGGTGCTGATGAATTGGTACTAGAATTAGTTGATTTTATAAACAAGATTCAAGCTTTTTTAACTAAGTCCTGAAAAAGTTTTTTCGTTCTCTTACAAGGTTATGAGGTCAGGGGTAACTTACAGCATTTTCCGCTCTGATGAGGTACAAATTTGAATCATGAAAATCTTGTGGTGCGGGTATCTTGCCCGCTAGATATGTACCTCATAACACCGGGAAGTTCTGTATATCCGATATTCCGCACTTCATAATGTAGTATAAGCCTTTTTAAGAATACCCTTAATAAAACTTAAAATATTTGATAAAATATGTATGGTTAAAATAGCCCCGCGATTATTTATATTGACATAATTTATTTTTCCATAATTATCTTCAGATCCCCGACTTTTTGGAGAAGTTGGGGATCTGGTGTATTATAATATTATAAATCTGATCGCCAGTGGGGATTTGTTAAACTTGTAAAAATATGATCTTCCCATTTACCATTAATCATTAAATAATCTCTAGCATATCCTTCAACTACAAAACCAGCCCTTTTAAGAACATTACCACTGCGGCGATTATGGGGCATATAATTAGCCATAATGCGGTGCAGATTTAATTCTTGAAAAACATACTTAGTGGAAATAGACAAGGCTTCTGTCATGTAACCATAACCTTGTGCTGATTCTGCTAAACTGTATCCTAATTGACAAAATTGAGCAGCACTATAGACAAAGTTGCTAAAATTAGCTGTTCCCATAACTTTTCTAGGCTGGTGTTTCCGATAAATAAATAGTTTTAATGAATAGTTGTTCACAAATTCCCAGAAACTCGTTTCTACTTGATACTCCCAATAATCGTCAGTGAAAAAATTTTCATCCCATTGAGGATAAAATGGCGTAAGATATTCTTTATTTTCCGTAAAATATTTGAGTATGTAGGGAATATCCTCCATCACTGCCATTCTTAATATTAGGCGATCGCTTGTCAGAATTGGTGGCTCTGATGTCATATCCTCAAATTTAAATATTTTGTATCAGCTATACTAATTTGAACATTAAACCAAAAGACTGCAAAAAGGATAATTACGGTGGGAATACGCTACAATTGGCAAACAACAGAGATATTGACAATATATAATACACCATTTCTAGAGCTAATTTATCAAGCTGCTACAGTGCATCGTCAATATCATCAACCGCAACAAATACAAGTTTGTAAGCTTATCTCTATTAAAACCGGTGCTTGTCCAGAAGATTGCGGTTACTGCGCTCAATCTTCCCGTTACAAAACCGAGGTAAAACCCGAAGCACTGTTAGAAAAAGAAACGGTGATAAATATTGCCAAAACAGCTAAAGAAAGCGGTGTAAGTCGCGTTTGTATGGGTGCTGCTTGGCGAGAAGTTCGGGACAATTCCCAATTTGAAGAAGTCCTGGATATGGTCAAGGACGTAACGGGTATGGGTTTAGAGGTATGCTGTACCTTGGGAATGTTGACAGAAAACCAAGCCAAGCGGTTAGAGGATGCGGGATTATATGCTTATAACCATAATCTCGACACCTCAGAGGAATACTACAGCACTGTAATTACAACTCGAACTTATAGCGATCGCCTAAATACAATTGCCAATGTTCGCCAAACTAATGTTACCGTATGTTCGGGCGGTATTCTCGGTTTAGGGGAAAATGTTAGCGATAGAGTCGGAATGTTACATACTCTCTCAAATTTACAACCTCACCCCGAATCTGTACCCATCAATATTCTTTCCCAAGTTCCCGGTACACCTTTAGAAAATCAACCTGATGTCCCCATTTGGGATGTAGTGCGGATGATTGCGACTGCTAGAATTATTATGCCTAAATCTGACGTGCGTTTGAGTGCAGGTAGGGCGAGACTTTCCCAAGTAGAACAAGCTTTATGCTTCATGGCTGGTGCAAATTCCATCTTCTCCAGCGATGATAATAAAATGTTGACAGTGACTACTCCCTGTCCTGATTATGACGCAGATAAAGAAATGTTGAACTTGCTAGGTTTGGAAATGCGTCCACCATTCCAAAAGCAAGAAAAAACACCTAATGCAGTGATGATATAACAATTGAAAATTACCTCTCCCTGACTGGGAGAGGACTCGAATATGCTAGAATTTAGGGTGAACTTTAAGCAGGTGATGAAGATGACACAATCCACACCCCAAAGAGTTGTCCGTCGTGGTCGAGTATTTCCAGAAATTCAGTGGACTGATGAACAAAAAGCTCAAGATAGAGCTAGAAGACAGGCATTTTCTGAGCGTTGTTGGGTAATTTTTGAGCGTTTAAAACCAGAAATATTAGATAAATATTATGGTTGGTATATTGCTATTGAACCTGATAGCGGTGATTATTTTATTGATCAGGATAAAGAAGTAGCCAGTAAAATGGCCAGAGAAAAGTATCCTCATGTTATTCATCATATTTATGGCATTAATGAAACGGGAGTTAGTGGCAGCATAAGATAGAGGGCAGATTTGGAGAAAATGGACAAGTTTATTTTGAAATTGATTTAATTGGTGGGGATAATTTCAGTTTTCCTGTAGAAACAATGTTAGATACAGGATTTACTGAATTTTTAGCCATGAATAAACAAGATGTACAAAGTCTTGATTGGCCTTTTTTAAGACAAAATAAATTAAGAACTGCTCAAGGAGAAACTGATTTTGATGTTTATCATGGTAGGGTAATTATAGATGGTCAAGAGTGGGAAATTCCTGTATTTGCTGGAGATGAAATACAGGAAATTTTACTGGGTTCTCGATGGTTGAAGTTGTTTGTTTTAGTCGCTAATTATGGTGAAGATAGGGTCAGTTTAGAATTGATTTAATTAAACAATTTCTTATTAATAATAAAGTGGGTTGCGGGTTGTATCTAGAACGAAATAGCCCTGGGTGGTAATTGCCAGAATATTTGGTCTTTATTCCAAATTTTAGGGCTAGGATGCCTAAAAAGACAATATAATTAGATTTAGGGACTTCCAAGAAATAAATTATCCTGATTAACGAACCACAGAGGCGCAGAGGACACAGAGGAATAAGGGTTTGAGAGATTTTTGTGTTAGGTGGTTGAGTATTTTTTATTTGGAAGTCCCTTAACAAATTACTGATTTTATTAACGTTGCTTTTTATGCCCAAGCATGATCCCGCAAAATTAAAAAAAGTATCTATTAGTCTTCCCTTTGGTATAGGTTCTGCGGAATGGGAAGCTGACACAACGGAACGAAAAGCCGCTTGGTCGTTATATGTGGAACTGGTAACGCGTATTGCTGTCCAGTCTTTAGAAGTTGACCAGGGGTTAGTGCGGGAAGCCTTGAACTCTCTGTATAGTTTATTCGGAACTACCCGTGAAGTTCTCAAAGCTGCTGGACCTGATGTAGGTGCTTCTAAAAACTCAGTCGGGGGTATTGCTATTGCGGTGCTGAATAATGGGTTAAGACCATTTTTGGCTAAATGGCATCCTGTGTTACAGGCTTGGGAAGCAAGACGACCTCTGGGGGTGAGTCCCAAGGAACATGAGGTGAGTTGGTCAGAAGAATCAAAGTTGCGAAGTGAGTTGGCTGCTTTACGAGATGGTTTGGAACAGTATGCAAAGGCGTTGGCGACTATTGCAGGTGTGGAGGAATAAAATGGAAAAATATGATGTTTTTATTTGCCACAATAGCCAAGACAAGCCAGAGGTAGGAAAAATTAAAAGCAGTTTGCAAAGTCAAGGAATCAAAACGTTTTATGATGAGGATAACTTAATAGCATTTAAAAAATGGAAAAAACAACTCCAAGATCATATTAGTGAAGTTAAAGCTTTCCTTGTCTTTATTAGTAATAATGGTACAGGACCAATACAACACGAAGAAATTGATTTCTTTTTAAAAGAAGTTTTACCGAAAAAGCCTGAGATTAAAACAGGCTTAGTTATCCTCCCCAATACAGAAGCAGGAATAATAAGTACCGTAAAAAATACTTTTCCAAAATTGCTAGACAATCACTATTGTGATTTTCGTAAAGAAGAAACTAACCCAATGAACAAACTGATTTGGGGTATTACTGGAATATATCCAGAGTCACAGTCTATAATAACTCAGCCTAAATCACTCACCAAAACTCCTCAACAACCACCTCATGCAGATAGTATTAGCTTAGAAGGCATAGACTATAGAGAACTCACTGAACTATTATCAGAAAGTAAATGGGAAGATGCTTGGGAAAATGCTAATTATCTGACTTATAAACTTATGCTCAATGCTGTAGGTAAAACTCAGGGGGATCAATTGACCAAGGAAGACGTAAAAGATTTTCCATGCACAGACCTCTACAAAATTGACAAATTGTGGGTAGAACATAGCAATGGTAAATTTGGATTCAGCATCCAAAAAGAAATTTATTTAAGCGTTGGTGGCAAGCCTGATGGTATATTCAATCAAAGTATCTGGAGAAAGTTCAGCGATCTTGTTGGATGGGTAGGAAAAGATGCAAATGGCTGCAACTTTTTTTATGACTCCGAGGAAGAATTTACTTTTGATATTTCAGCACATAAGGGTCATCTTCCTGTGTTAATTGAAGATTATCAGGAAATTATTATAGATATCTTCGCTCGTATTGAAGCTTGTCCTCAATTTAATAAAGACCCTTTAAAGCTTCTCAACTCACATCTTGGTTTTCAGCCAGACACTTCAGCAATTAAGGCTGTAGAGATTATTAACTCACTGCCTAATATTTAGTTACCCATATTAGTTCAAAATTGCTCGAAAGTTTTGATTTAAAGTAAAAATCCAAACAACTCCTAGAAATTGCTAAAATAGGAGTAGAAAAAGCCATTGAAACCGATGAAGCAACAGCTACAGATTGGATAAATCAGCAATTGGCAATATTAGGAATTGATATCAAAAGCATCATCAGTTAATTTCCTGCTGTATAATATTTATATATATTTTCCCTGAACAATTTAACAGCTTACTATCACGGCAGATTTTGTCATAATATAAAGATAGGATTCCCATGACTAATTAGGGGCTGCTGAATAAACCTAGAACTGAGATATATCAAGAGTTTGAAGGTAAAAAAGGTGAATCAGGTGCAAGGAATAAGGGTTGAAATCAGCAAAAACCTATCACTTGACCAGATTCAATACTATTCTTCTCTTCTTCTAATTCTTCCTCCTGACTCCTGACTCCTGACTCCTGACTCCTAGCCCTCACAGACAACTTTTTCAGCACCCCCTAATTACGCTTTATCAACATTATGAGGAATAAATAATTATGTCTCAATCCGATTTAATCAATAAACCAGAATTAAGTAACACTACCAAAGAAAATCATCTCATAGAAATTTTACGAGAAATTCAAGCAACACCTAAAGAATACTGGCCGAATTTACTACAAATGATGCGAGTATTTCGAGAAAGTGTTACTTTTAAACCTGAGATTTTTCACCATTCTCACCTAGAAATAGACGCACAACAACAAATTTTAAATCAACAACATCAATTACTCAAAGAATTAACCAAAGAGTGGTTAGAAGAAGGAGAACAAGAAGAACAAACGGAAACTTGGGAATATTTGCGGCAAAAACAAGAAATTGATGATAATCCTTTTTAAGATTAAGCTGAATTTATATGAATAAATTGATTTTCCTCGATACAAATATTTTAGGAATGGTAACAAATCCTAAAAGTTCTAATTCTAATTGTCAGGAGTGTAAAGAATGGTTAGATGAATTACCCTTAAAAAGTTATCAAATAATTTTACCAGAAATTGCTGATTATGAAGTAAGACGAGAACTGTTAAGAGCGGGAAAAACAAAAGGAATTAAACGTTTAGATCAACTCAAGCAAGCGATTACTTACTTGCCTATTACTACTGCTACCATGCTTTTAGCAGCACAATTTTGGGCAGAAATTAGAAACACAGGAAAACCAACTGCTGATCCTAAATCTCTTGATGGTGATGTTATTTTAGCAGCACAAGCAAAAATAGAAGAATTAAATGGAGATCAAGTAATTGTTGCTACTACCAATGTTAAACATTTATCCTTATTTGTAGATGCTCGTGAATGGCAAATGATTAATTAAAAAGATTTCTCTCATTTCTGGAAAGTTTTGATTTAAAACAAAAATCCAAACAACTTCTAGAAATTGCTAAAATAGGAGTAGAAAAAGCCATTGAAACCGATGAAGCAACAGCTACAGATTGGATAAATCAACAATTTGCAATATTAGGAATTGATATCAACAATGGAGGAGAAAATAAAAATTAATGCTGATGTCATTTACAATAGAATTATAGCCTAGTAGTAGAGGTGAAACAATGACCATTGAACAAGCAGTTTTAGAAAATCTGCGAGAGTTACCAACCGATAAACAACAAGAAGTTTTAGATTTTATTCAATTTCTCAAACATAAACTGTCACAAATAAAAGAACAAGTACAGGAAAAACCATTACAGAATAAAGGAGATAGCTTTTGGGAAGGGGTTTTAAGGTTTCGAGAAACAATTGAAAGAGAAGGAATTGAATTTACAGATGAAGATTTTGCAGATCTTAGAGATCGTAGTCCAGGACGCGAGATTGATTTATGACAGTTCGCTTTTTACTAGACTCTAATATTATCTCAGAACCGAGTCGGCCAATTCCCAATACTCAGGTTTTAGATCAATTAAATCGCTATCGTTCAGAAGTAGCAGTAGCAAGTCTTGTTGTTCATGAAATCCTTTATGGCTGTTGGCGTTTACCAGCATCTAAACGCAAGGATTCTTTATGGAAGTACATTCAAGATTCTGTGTTAGATTTGCCTGTGTTTGATTATGATCTCAAAGCTGCAAAATGGCACGCACAGGAAAGAGCTAGATTATCGAAAATTGGTAAAACACCTGCTTTTATTGATGGACAAATTGCGAGTATTGCGTTCTGCAATGACTTGATTTTAGTAACAAACAATATGGCAGATTTTCAGGATTTTGAGGATCTGATAATTGAGAATTGGTTTATTAAATGAGGGGCTAACTGTAGAAAAAGTTGCTCGGATACTTGAGTTAGAGATTGAAGTGGTGAAAACTTGCAATCAAACAGCAAAGTAGTAAATAGACATTTGATCATCTGATTGAAACCGATACCTAAACCCACATAAAGTGGGTTTAATTAGCGTCTAATTCTAGGATTAGAGGATCTTAGCTCCGCGTAGACCGAATAACAAGCCTACAGCTACGCCCATAAACACGCCTAAAAAGACAATATATTCAACTACAGCCATTTGTTTTGCTCCAGATTAGTTACTTATTTCTATTCAATCATCAATAATTATGAAAGGGAACAGGGAATGGAAAAGAGGTTGTCAACTTGGGGTAAAATACCCAGACGAGTGATTATATTAGGGTTAGGGAATGAGTTCTGTAATTAAAGTAGATATACCAGAAAAATCCTATGATATTACCATTGCACCTGGGAGTTTAGATCAACTAGGTGAACAAATGGCAAGTTTGAAACTAGGTAAAAAAGTATTGCTAGTTTCCAACCCCATGATATTTAAATATTATGGCGAAAGAGCGATCGCATCCTTGCAAAATGCCGGTTTTGAAGTTGTCAGCTACAACCTCCCCCCCGGTGAACGCTATAAAACCCTCAACTCCATTCAAAAACTCTACGACATCGCCCTGGAAAATCGCCTAGAACGCTCCTCAACAATGGTTGCCTTGGGAGGAGGGGTAATTGGTGATATGACAGGCTTTGCTGCCGCTACATGGCTCAGAGGCATCAATGTCGTGCAAGTTCCTACCAGTCTCTTAGCAATGGTAGATTCAGCTATTGGTGGCAAAACCGGCGTAAATCATCCCCACGGTAAAAACTTGATTGGTGCATTTCATCAACCCAGTCTAGTTTTAATTGACCCAGAAGTCTTAAAAACCCTTCCAGCACGGGAATTTCGAGCAGGAATGGCAGAGGTGATCAAATACGGGATCATTTGGGACACCGAACTGTTTACTCAACTAACAGCAAGCAAACACCTTGATCAACTCCGCTATGTAAAATCCGACCTGATAAACAGCATATTAACTCATTCCTGTCAAGCAAAGGCAGATGTTGTCGGCAAAGATGAAAAAGAATCTGGAATCAGAGCAATTTTAAATTATGGTCATACTATCGGTCATGCAGTAGAAAGCCTCACCGAATACCGTTTATTCAAACATGGTGAAGCTGTCGGTATTGGTATGGTAGCAGCGGGAGACATTGCTGTAAAATTGGGACTTTGGCAACAAGCAGACGCAGAACGTCAAAACGCCTTAATTAAAAAAGCAGGTTTACCCACCCAAATACCCGCAGATTTAGATATTGAAGCTCTTATTGATGCTTTGCAATTGGACAAAAAAGTTAAATCTGGTAAAGTCCGCTTTGTATTACCAACCCAAATTGGTGCAGTCAAAGTTACCGACGAAGTACCAACGGAAATAATTCGAGAAGTATTATTAGGGAATAGGAGTCAGGAGTCAGGAGTTTAGAAAGAAGAAAGAAGAAGAAGAAAATTCTTCCCCCGCTTCCTGCTGTTTGCCCTTTCCTTCTATACTGGTAAAGGCGCTGAACCATTCAATTGCCGAGCAGCATTGATACAAACAGGGCAATCACAGCCAAATAGCTTGATAGCTAAATCACTTTCAGCATCAGAAAATTCTAGTTCTTTGGGATTATTTGTATCTACTTGTGCTATTTGCATGGGTTCTTTTGCAACAGCAGGAGAAGTATTACTTACCTGTATACATACCTTTTTCGGAGTTGCAGAATGGGGAGACATGACGCAAGATAGATGAGTCCCAGTAGCGTCAATTGTTTGACTAGCATGAGCAGGTCTAGCCATCATCACCATAGATAACATGGATGTGAACAATACGGGGCTAGAAATTAAAGTTAAAATAAATCTTTTGTTCATGTACTGTTAAAAACCTTGTTATTAGGGAAATAAACCAATTTATCTTTTCCGACAACTTGGTTGTTAATCAGTCTATCTTACCTAAGAACAGGGAACAGGGAACAGGGAACAGGGAACATTTATCTTTTTATTGCCTTTTACCAATTACCCGTAATTGCTAATATCACGTAAATTTTCGGCTTTTTATTTAAAATTAGTTACATGAAAGGTTAGAGTAAATACTCATTAAGATATAATCCAGATTATGTTTTAATTTGAGGTTTCGGCTTGTGCTAGGAATAAAAAGCATTAATATACATAATTTATCTAGCTGGGTAGAACAATCAAAAACCCAAGCAGCACAGGGAAAAGTTATTGAACGCATTCCTCAATTAGCTATTGTTAATCCTAACCGTTTTGCTGTTCATATAAGTTGCGAACCAGGAGAAAATTACAGTTTAGGAGATACAGCTTGTGTATTTCCATTTATGAGTGTGATAAAGCCATTTTCTCTACTATACCTGCTCGAATATTACGGAGTAAAACAGGTTTTGCAATGGGTTGGGGTTAAATCCTCGGACGCGCCTTTTAATTCTTTAGTGCAATTAATAGCAGATAATGGATATCCTCGCAACCCCATGATTAATAGTGGTGCTATTACTCTCGCTGATAAGTTGCCAGGAAAAGATGGAAATGAATGCACACAATTGTTTTGTGAATGGTTAAATAAATTAGCAGATACTCAATTATATATAGATGCAAATATTCTAGCTTCAGTCCGTGCTAGTCGTTCTCAGATAAATATAGATATTACTAACTATCTCTACGAAGCTGGACATTTAAATAATATTGAATTATCTCTTGATGTTTATGAGCAAATATGTTGTATATCTGGGACAGTGGAAGATTTAGCGAAGTTAGGAAAAGTATTAGCTTGCAAAAGCGAGGTGATCAAAAATCAATACCGTCAAATTGTGAATGCGGTGATGTTAACTTGCGGTTTATATGAAGCTTCCGCTGAGTATGCTGTGAAAATTGGTTTACCAATAAAATCAGGTATTGGTGGTGGACTTGTGGCCATCATACCAAATCAGGGAGCGATCGCCAGCTACAGTCCTGCTTTAGACATTGTAGGTAATCCTGTAGCTGGTTTGGCACTAATGGAAACTTTATCTCAAAGTTTGCAACTGAGTATTTTTAGTTAATTACTCTTGAAATTGAGATTTAGGATTTTCCATTGTCTGGGTAGGTAAATTTGATTCCTCTGTTTCCGTGACTTTTGCTTCTGCTGCTACTGGGGGAGACGCAACGGGAGTTGATTTAACTTCAGGAATTTTAACTTCGGGAACTGGTTGTTTCTCTACTTTCGTTGCTGGAGTTGGTGTAAATTCAGGAACTTTAACTTCAGGAATTGGCTGTTTCTCTACTTTCGTTGCTGGAGTTGGTGTAACTTCAGGAACTTTAACTTCAGGAACTTTAACTTCAGGAATTGGCTGTTTCTCTACTTTCGTTGCTGGAGTTGGTGTAACTTCAGGAACTTTAACTTCAGGAACTTTAACTTCAGGAATTGGCTGTTTCTCTACTTTCGTTGCTGGAGTTGGTGTAGCCTCAGTAGCTGGAATTTTAGCAGTATAAGTTGGGTCTACAATGCCACGGACTTCATCTGCTGTCAATTCCCCTCTGACAATTTTGGATAAAGTATCTTGACCATTGGGTTGATAATTAATTAATCTGATACTGGTATTAAAGGCATTTTTCACAGGTTGTCCTTGATTATCGAGGAATTCCAGTTTTACCCAAGTTTTACCAGGTTTAAACCCTTTGAGATAAATAGGTTGCCAACGATCAAGAATAAAGCTTTCACCATTAACTGTACTCCGAATGCGCCAATTGCTCATTGTATCTTCAGGATTAGTTTCAGCGAGACTATGCAATGGTGCATTAGTTAGGTAAAAATCCAGCATAATGGGTTCTGCACCATAACCACCATTGGGACGACTATAAGTAAGTAACGGTAATTTAGAATCTGGGTTGTTTTCCTCGGTTTTCGTCAAGACGTGAAATGTGGTTTGAGTATAAGCACCTTCATTTTTAAAACTTTCATGCCACGGACGAGAAGCAAAAACGCGAAGAGTATGCGTACCAGGGGATAAGTCTGACAATACCACCGGCTGATTTACATCGTAAACAGCTATATAGGGCTGATTGTCTAAAATTAGGTGCAAATGAGGTCCAAGTTGCCATTGAGGGTCTTTAAATATCGGTAAGTCCTTAACTTGTAACTTTACTTTAACTATATTGTCTTGAAGAATTTCATCTACCTGGGGACTGAGGATGCTGACTTGGGGTTGATAACCCTCCAAACTGGGACGCAATGCTTGGATAACATTTGGTGGTGCGGTTTCGGAAAATGTCCCAGAAATTTCTGAAGCTGGGGACGCTTTCATGAAGGGATTGATAGATATTTCCTGACTATTTGCTGCTTCAGCGCAACTACTCAAATTTACAACTAGCACTAATGTGACAACCCATTTAATAATTGGGAATCTATTTGAGAAAAGTAACTCAAAAAATTTTCTGCACCCAGTGTTCATGTTTTTATTCCTTAATAGTTTTTAACAATTGACGCAATCATTGTGGCGCAAATTATGACTCATGGACTATGGATTAAGAGCATAAATCTATGACCAAAGTTATAAATCTACTTACTTTTCTTTGATTAAAATACCAAATAAGTGATTTTTTTGACTTAATCCCGGGAAAATAATTTGCTTATAGACCGCTAATTTTGGGTAAAAGTAGCTAAACAGCAAGGGTTTAAGCCGATTTCCGTATAAATCATCAGTTTTGCAAATTGTTGTTCTTTGTAAATTAAATGAAGAGTCTATTGACATTTGAACAATGTATAGGAACTGGTAACGTAAATTAGACCATAAACTTGGCTATGTTTAATTATTGTTAACAGGTCTATAACAATGTGCAAGTTCTGACTCTATAATTCAACAGAAACAACTTTTCTTTTCCACACGGCAACCGCATCGCTGGACAAGAGCAATCTGAAAACAGCGACTGTGTTATTCTAGGTGGTATTCATGATTCCCAATTCCTTATAGAGAGGAGGTCGAATGACGATTAGTCCTCCGGAGCGAGAGGAAAAAAAAGCAAGAGTGATCGTTGACAATGATCCGGTTCCTACCTCATTTGAAAAATGGGCAAAGCCAGGACATTTCGACAGATCCTTATCGAGAGGCCCAAAAACCACAACCTGGATTTGGGATCTCCATGCCCTCGCCCATGATTTTGATACACATACAAGCGATTTAGAAGACATCTCCCGCAAGATATTCGCCGCTCACTTCGGACATTTGGCTGTAGTAACAATCTGGTTGAGCGGGATGTTGTTCCACGGTGCTAAGTTCTCTAACTACGAAGCTTGGCTGGCTGACCCGTTAGGCATTAAGCCTAGCGCTCAAACTGTTTGGTCTATTGTTGGTCAAGACATTTTAAATGGTGATATGGGCGGCGGTTTCCGCGGCATTCAAATCACATCTGGCTTGTTCCAAGTATGGCGTGGCTGGGGTATCACTAGCTCCTTCCAGCTATATGTAACTGCAATTGGCGGCTTGGTATTAGCAGGCTTGTTCTTATTTGCTGGCTGGTTCCACTACCACAAACGCGCTCCTAAATTGGAATGGTTCCAAAATGTGGAGTCAATGCTGAATCATCACTTATCAGTGTTGTTAGGCTGTGGTTCTTTAGGATGGGCTGGTCACTTAATTCACGTTTCTGCACCAATCAACAATCTGTTAGATGCAGGTGTAGCAGCTAAGGACATTCCATTGCCTCATGAATTGCTGTTTAATACAGCAAAAATGGCAGAACTATATCCTGGTTTCGCTAGTGGTTTAACACCTTTCTTCACCTTAAATTGGGGCGCTTACGCGGATATCCTCACATTTAAGGGCGGTTTAAACCCAGTTACAGGCGGCTTGTGGATGACTGATATTTCTCATCACCACCTAGCGATCGCTGTACTGTTCATCGTTGCTGGTCATATGTACCGTACCAACTGGGGTATCGGTCACAACATCAAAGATATTCTAGAAGCTCATAAAGGTCCTTTCACTGGCGAAGGTCACAAAGGTCTTTACGAAAACCTCACCACTTCTTGGCACGCTCAATTAGCTACTAACCTAGCTTTCTTGGGTTCCTTGACAATCATCATCGCCCATCATATGTACGCGATGCCTCCCTATCCTTACTTGGCAACTGATTACGCAACACAATTGTGTATCTTCACTCACCATATTTGGATCGGTGGTTTCTTGATTGTTGGTGGCGCTGCTCACGCAGCCATCTTCATGGTGCGGGATTACGATCCTGTTGTTAATCAAAACAACGTATTGGATCGCGTGATTCGTCACCGTGACGCTATCATTTCTCACCTCAATTGGGTATCTATATTCTTAGGCTTCCATAGCTTTGGTTTATACATTCACAATGACACCATGCGTGCCTTGGGTCGTCCCCAGGATATGTTCTCAGACAGTGCAATTCAATTGCAACCAGTATTTGCTCAATGGGTGCAAAACCTGCACACATTAGCTCCCGGCAACACAGCACCTAACGCTCTTCAAGTAGTTAGTCATGCTTTTGGTGGCGGATTGGTAGCTGTAGGCGGTAAGGTCGCAATGATGCCCATTGCTTTGGGTACAGCGGACTTCATGGTTCACCACATCCACGCATTCACAATTCACGTTACTGTTCTGATCTTGCTCAAAGGTGTATTGTATGCCCGCAGTTCTCGTCTGATTCCAGACAAGGCTAACTTAGGCTTCAGATTCCCTTGCGATGGTCCAGGTCGTGGCGGTACTTGCCAAGTTTCCGGTTGGGATCACATCTTCCTCGGACTCTTCTGGATGTATAACTCCTTATCAATTGTAATTTTCCACTTTAGCTGGAAGATGCAATCTGATGTCTGGGGAACAGTAGATGCAGATGGCACAGTAAATCACATTACTGGTGGCAACTTTGCAGAAAGTGCTATCACCATCAACGGTTGGTTACGTGACTTCTTGTGGGCGCAAGCTACACAAGTAATTAACTCCTACGGAACTGAGTTATCCGCTTACGGACTCATGTTCTTAGGCGCTCACTTCATTTGGGCGTTCAGCTTAATGTTCCTGTTCAGTGGTCGTGGCTACTGGCAAGAATTAATTGAGTCCATTGTTTGGGCGCACAATAAACTGAAAGTAGCCCCAACAATTCAGCCTCGCGCACTGAGCATCACTCAAGGTCGGGCTGTAGGTGTGGCTCACTACCTATTAGGAGGAATTGCTACCACTTGGGCATTCTTCCACGCACACATCCTTTCAGTAGGATAAGAATCAGTGGAATTTTGGTGAGGCAGCGCGGTCTTGGGGGTTTCCCCCATGAGCGACTGCCGAACCCGTAGGGATTTTGGATTTGAGATTTAATCCAAAATCCAGAATCTAAAATCTAAAATTTTGCTGACAAATAATGGCTAAAGGTCAGAGGACAGATCACACCTATGGCAACAAAATTTCCAAAATTTAGCCAGGATCTCGCACAGGACCCGACTACTCGTCGGATTTGGTATGCGATCGCTACAGGCAACGATTTTGAAAGCCACGATGGCATGACGGAAGAGAATCTTTACCAAAAGATTTTCGCTACGCACTTCGGTCATTTGGCAATCATCTTCCTGTGGGCATCCAGCCTCCTGTTCCACGTGGCCTGGCAAGGTAACTTTGAACAGTGGATTAAAGATCCCCTGCACGTCCGTCCCATTGCCCATGCAATTTGGGACCCTCACTTCGGTCAGCCTGCAATTGAAGCTTTCACCCAAGCTGGTGCAAGCAACCCTGTAAACATTGCTTACTCCGGTGTTTATCACTGGTGGTACACCATCGGGATGCGGACAAACACAGAACTATATACTGGTTCTGTTGGTTTGCTCCTGTTAGCAGCATTGTTCCTGTTTGCTGGTTGGTTACATTTACAACCCAAGTTCCGTCCTAGCCTCTCTTGGTTCAAGAGTGCTGAACCCCGTCTAAACCACCACTTATCGGCTTTATTCGGTGTTAGTTCTCTCGCTTGGGCAGGTCACTTGGTTCACGTTGCTATTCCTGAATCTCGTGGTATCCACGTCGGCTGGGATAACTTCTTGACTGTAGCTCCCCATCCAGAAGGTTTAACTCCTTTCTTCACAGGTAACTGGGGCGTTTACGCTCAAAACCCTGACACCGCTGGCCAGTTATTTGGTACTTCCACTGGTGCTGGGACTGCGATTCTCACCTTCTTGGGCGGTTTCCACCCCCAAACAGAATCCTTGTGGTTGACTGACATGGCTCACCACCACTTGGCGATCGCAGTTTTGTTCATCATCGCTGGTCATATGTACCGGACTAACTTCGGAATTGGTCACAGCATCAAAGAAATGCTGAACTCCAAATCTGGTTTAGTTCCCGGTAGCAAGAGCGAAGGTCAGTTCAACCTGCCCCACCAAGGTCTTTACGACACCATCAACAACTCCCTGCACTTCCAGTTGTCATTAGCTTTGGCATCTTTGGGAACTATCTGTTCTTTGGTAGCGCAGCATATGTACGCTCTGCCTCCTTATGCGTTCATCGCTAAGGATTACACCACACAGGCAGCACTGTACACCCACCACCAGTACATCGCTGGTTTCTTGATGGTTGGTGCTTTTGCTCACGCAGCAATTTTCTGGGTTCGTGACTACGATCCTGAACAAAACAAAGGTAACGTCCTTGACCGGATGTTACAACACAAAGAAGCGATCATCTCCCACCTTAGCTGGGTATCTCTCTTCTTGGGTTTCCACACCCTGGGTTTATATGTTCACAACGACGTAGTTGTGGCCTTCGGTACTCCTGAAAAACAAATCTTGATTGAGCCAGTATTTGCTCAATTCATCCAAGCTGCCCAAGGTAAAGCTCTGTATGGCTTGAATGTACTGTTGTCTAACCCCGACAGTATTGCTTACACCGCTTACCCCAATGCTGGTAACGTTTGGTTGTCTGGCTGGTTAGATGCCATCAACTCTGGCACAAATTCCTTGTTCTTGACCATTGGACCTGGCGATTTCTTGGTTCACCACGCTTTCGCTTTGGCTATCCACACCACTACCTTGGTACTCGTTAAGGGTGCTTTGGATGCTCGTGGTTCTAAACTGATGCCCGATAAAAAGGACTTCGGTTATGCGTTCCCCTGCGACGGTCCCGGCCGTGGCGGTACTTGCGATATCTCCGCATGGGACTCTTTCTACCTGTCTATGTTCTGGATGTTGAATACCATTGGTTGGGTAACCTTCTACTGGCACTGGAAACATCTAGGTATTTGGCAAGGTAACGTTGCTCAGTTCAACGAAAACTCTACCTACCTGATGGGCTGGTTCCGTGATTACCTCTGGGCTAACTCTGCTCAGTTGATTAACGGTTACAACCCCTACGGCATGAATAACCTGTCTGTTTGGGCTTGGATGTTCCTCTTTGGACACCTCGTCTGGGCTACTGGTTTCATGTTCCTCATCTCTTGGAGAGGTTACTGGCAAGAGTTAATTGAAACCTTGGTTTGGGCGCACGAACGTACTCCTTTAGCTAACTTGGTTCGCTGGAAGGACAAGCCCGTTGCTCTCTCCATTGTTCAAGCTCGCGTGGTTGGTTTAGCTCACTTCACTGTTGGCTACATCCTCACCTACGCAGCGTTCCTCATTGCTTCTACTGCTGGTAAGTTCGGTTGATCCTGACTACTAGTTTTAGGTAATTAAAAATCCCCTGCCGTAAGGTGGGGGATTTTTTTAATGGGGTTGAGTTTAGCATTGCTAAACCCCTAAAAACTAAGGACTGGTGATTTCTATCCCTAACCAATCACTTAATTCCCTCGCTAACCATTCTAATTCTGCTTCAGATTTGATGGTGAAAGTATTAACATCAAACTCAAATTTTGCGACTCCTGCCCAAATTACCAATTTTGCAGGGACTTGAGTTTTATCTCCATCTGAGTCTTTAGTAAAATATCTCGGTGTATAAACTAATTTATCAATATTTTCTCTAGAAAATGAACGACGACGGGGGATTGTCCATTTCCCTAACTGGTAATTCACAGAAATTTGTTGGGAATCTATATGTATTTTGGTACTACCAAATAAACTGTACAATGTACCATAGATCATCGAAAATCCTGCGCCCCAAAAAGGTAATGAAAATAAGGCAAAGAGTATATTAGTAGGAAAGGGAGCAGACAAAACACCAATAGTCCAAAATAAGGTAAAAGAATTCCAGGCTATGGCAAAAAAACCTCCAAATACCATTAAACATTGCAAGCCAACCGGAGGAATAATAATTTCTAAAATCTCTTCATTTTTGGTTAATTGAATTTTACTACCCGCTGGTTTACCAACAGTTAAAGCAAACGTATCAGCATATTGTGGCTGCTTTAAATCTCTGAGTGCTTGGGTTGCAGTAGAAAACCGCTTTTCTAAACTGGGTTCTGTAATTTGCTCCAACCACTTAGCGAAATTGGGACTAAGATTAGCAACTTGCTGAAATTGAATGCGAAAATCCTTTTGGGGTAAATCTGCTGGGTTAGTCCCTGTCACCAAATAAATTAGGGTTGCACCTAAACTATAAAGGTCAGAAGCGGGAACAGTACGCCCTCCAAACTGTTCCTGTGGCATATAACCATAAGTCCCCACAACAGTTCTTGTCCCTGCTTCTGCTGCTAGGACTGTCTGAACTGAACCAAAATCTATTAAATAAACTAAACCGACACTATTGCCAGAGCGCTCTCCTAATAAAATATTGCTAGGCTTAATATCACGGTGGACAACAGGTGGATTTAACTCATGCAAGTATTTAAGGATCTCTAAAACTGCTTTAGCAATTTCTTTAACTTCAATTTCTGTAAATTTCCTCCCAGCTTGTAAATATTGTTCTAGGGTTTGGGCTGAAATATAAGTCTGAACCAGGGCAAATCCTTTATATGTAGGGGAATTGACCTCAAAATAGTCTAAGTATGCAGGAATATGGGGATGTGATAAAGATTTTAAAGTTTGAGCTTCTCTCTCAAATAATTTGAGATCATCCCATTCAAAATCATTACTAAAAGCAAGTAACTTGACAATTACCGATTTTCCAGTTACTAAGTCAGTAGCTAAAAAAGTCCTTCTCCCGGCTTTTTTGCCTAGCTGTTGTTGAACTTCATAGCGATTAGCTAATATTTCCCTATTCATCATTGCAGTTTCCTGATGTCATTGATGAGCATAACTACCAAAATTATCTTCCCCTTTCCCAATTGTTAAATTTTAATTGTTAATTTTTAATTGCTTATGCCTTCCCCACTTTGGCCTTATATTACCCCAGGTATTCCCGACGAATTATTTGAGAATTTACCAGGTATTCCCCTCAGTCAGCGAGAATTAAGATTGCTGATAATTTCCCAACTGCGACTAGAAGCGAATTCGGTATTGTGGGATATTGGCGCAGGAACAGGTACAATTCCTATAGAGGTGAGCTTATTGTGTCCCCACGGACGAGTGATTGCTATCGAAAGAGATGAGGATGTTGCGAACCTAATTAGACGCAACTGCGATCGCTTTGAAGTCAAAAACGTCGAAGTAATTGAAGGTAGCGCCCCAGAATGCTTAGATCAAATCAAGTTACTACCTGATCGGATCTGCATTGAAGGTGGAAAAGCCATACAGGAAATTGTCCAAGCTGCATGGCAATATTTACCAACATCTGGCCGAGTAGTCGCTACTGCTGCTAGTCTAGAAAGTCTGTATGCTATTTCTCAAAGCTTTTCTCAGTTGAGAGTTAGGAATATTGAAGTTGTCCAGTCAGCGGTAAATCGCTTAGAAACACGGGGCTATTCTCAAACCTTTGTAGCAGCCGATCCCATTTTCATTCTTAGTGGTGAAAAATTAGATTAAATTCCTTCGGTTTTCGGTTTTGGGTTGCATCCAAAATCCCAAATCTAAAATCCCCAATATTATCCTATGCCCTGGCCTCGAATTATTAGTGGAATTATTGCGATTATCATGGCGCTATCTGCAACCCTCTTAGGGGGTTGGTATTTTACGATAGCGATCGCTATTGTCGTATTTTTAGGTCAACAAGAATATTTTAATTTGGTCCGTTCTCGCGGCATCACACCCTCAGTCAAAACTACTATGATTGTTAGTCAAGTTCTACTGGCAATTTGTACCCTGAATGGTAGTTTAGCTGATGCAATTATGCCCATAGCCGGGACACTTATTTGTTTTTATTTACTATTTCAACCCAAATTAGCCACCATTGCGGATATTTCCGCTTCTATTATGGGTTTGTTTTATGTCGGTTACTTACCAAGTTACTGGGTCCGCTTACGAGGAATTGATCATGCTATTAGCAGTAATTTACCTTTAGGTGGTTATTGGCCATCTAATTGGCAAGATATTGGACAAGGCAATTTAACTGCCTTCCCCGCGGGTTTAACCGCGACTATCCTCACGTTCTTATGTATTTGGGCTGCGGATATTGGCGCTTATACGTTTGGTAAATTCTTCGGGAAAACGCGATTATCAGATATTAGTCCCAAAAAAACTGTAGAAGGTGCTGTTTTTGGCATTACTGCCAGTGTCGCTGTTGCTATGGTAGGAGCTTACCTTCTCCATTTTCCCCATTGGTTAATCACTGGTGTCACATTAGGTCTAATTATTGGTATCGCTAGTTTGTTGGGTGACTTAACAGAATCCTTACTGAAACGTGATGCCGGTGTCAAAGATTCAGGGCAATTGATCCCCGGTCATGGGGGGATTTTAGATCGCACCGATAGCTATATTTTCACTGCTCCTCTAGTGTATTATTTCGTTACATTACTTTTACCTTTATTAGAAAAAACGCTGTAATAGGAACTAAGATAAGATTTAATCTCAACTTGCTCATGTCACTCACAATAGCCATACAATTTAAAGTAAATTCAGGGAATATTGAGTTTTGATTTTTTAATAGTTATGGGTTAATATTAATACGTCCATAACAGGTTAATTGTTCTGGCAGCAGAGAAATTTTTTCGATATCAACATCTGTTCCCAGGTTTATCATATAAGGAGAATTCCTTTCCAAAAGCACCTCTTGATCGGTCTTTACCTGAACCTGCGTTAATTGCAGTTCTTGACCATTGCGTAGTTCTAAGCCTAAATGAATATTGAAAAATGCCCCTTCTGTTTCAGAAATGGGGATACCGTGTAGGATCAATACCTGGTTGTCAAGGGTGATTTTTTCCCAAGTAATAAACGGGTAATTTAGGCTGTATTCTGCTAATAGTGGAATCATTCCATCATTTATAGCCGTTAATAATAATGGAGATGAAAGAGAGTTATTAAGATCCTGTGCGGTGATAATCAGCTTACCAACCACAGGGACTATTGCTGATAATTGCAAAGGTTGTCCTTTTAATATTGCAGCAACATTCAGTTGGATTTTTTCTGCCTCAAGTTCGATTTGTGTAACACGAAGACCTTGATACACTGCATTACTAGCGGAAATTGATACTCCAGGAATGTAACCAGAAAGTAATTGGCGATCGCTTGCTTCTATCTGTACCTCTAAATGAGATACTTGATTTAATTGGCTTCTTAACCAGAGCTTAATCGCTGATGTTAAAACTTTTGTAATGATCCTGACTCTGCTATTATTTGGATTTGGGGAACTTGGTTCTGTCATTTTTCGACGGTTACATCAATGTAAATATGCCCAATTATTGAGCATCTTAAACAGTTCTTAACTTTAGCATGGAAGTTTGTTAACAACAAAGTGCAAACATTAGTAGTATAAAAATATTCAGCAAGAAAATCACAATTTAAACATGGAGGAACGGTTACAAAAAATTCTAGCTCAATGGGGTATCGCCTCACGACGTGAAGCCGAAGAAATGATGAGGCAATCACGAGTATGTGTTAACGGGGTATTAGCACATTTAGGTCAAAAAGTCGATCCCTCTCAAGACAAAATCTCTATTGATGGTCAACCTGTGCTGGCAGAACAGCGACCATCCAAAATCTGTTTATTACTGCATAAACCAGCCGGAATTGTCTCTACTTGCCATGATCCTCAAGGAAGACCAACCGTTTTGGATCTGCTACCGTCAGAGTTAAGAACCGGATGGGGTATTCACCCGGTAGGCCGTTTGGATGTAGACTCCACAGGAGCCTTGATTTTAACCAATGATGGGGAACTTACCTATGGACTTACCCATCCCAGTCATAGTATTACTAAGACCTATCGTGTTGTTGTTCAAGGCCATCCCCCAGCAACAGTTCTCAAAAAGTGGAGTCAGGGTATAGTTCTGGAAGGAAGAATCACAAGACCTGCTCAGGTGCGCTTAATTGAAACTTATATTGATAAAAGCTGTTTAGAGATCGTTTTACAGGAAGGAAGAAACCGTCAAATTCGCCGCATAGCTGAACAATTGGGATATCCAGTTATCAAGCTACATCGTACGGCTATTGGTTTAATTCAATTAAAAACGTCAACAACAGCATTTTTGCCATCTGGTAAATATCGTCATCTTAGTGAAGATGAGATGAGTTTTTTAAATAAGCAGATAATTCGCACAACGATTCAGACAAAGCCGAGTTAAGGAGTAAAGGAAAAACATGAAATGGTTCAGAAAGAAGGATGAACAGCCAATCAAACCTTCTATCAAGGAACATCAAGCCGAAAAGTTAGGACAACTTGGCTCACAACTAGCTTCACTACGGCAAGAAAAAGGTTTAACTCTGGATGAGTTAGTCGGATTAACTAGAATTCCTCGACGACTTTTGCAAGCAATTGAAGAAGGTAATTTAAGCGACTTACCAGAACCAATTTATATTCAAGGCTTAATTAGACAGTTTGCAGACGCTTTAGGATTTCGGGGAGCAGAATTTGCCAGTCATTTCCCCATTGGTTCTCAATCAGTGGGTGTTAAATCCCATTGGAAAGCACAAGCTGTTCCTCAATTACGTCCTATTCATCTTTACCTGCTTTATATTGGGTTAATTTTCTGTTCTGTGAACAGTTTATCCCAGTTGTTGAATAATGCCACTTTGCAGGCAAATAACCGCCAAATTCAACCAAATACAGCAGGGCAGTCAAAAGGGCAAGAAACAGCTAGTAATACATTACTCAGCAAGAAAGAGCATCAATCCGTACAAATTGGTGTGACTTTAAAAACCTCATCTTGGATTAGTGTGGTTACAGATGGTAAAACCGCCTTTGAGGGAGTTTTACCACAAGGTTCTAGTCGCACTTGGACCGCCACTGACCAACTGACAGTAAAAACTGATAATGCTGGTGGTGTGTTAATGAGCGTGAATCAGCAGGAAGCAAAGGAAATGGGAGAACTTGGGAAAACTCAAGAAATCAAGATCGCTGCTAAACCAAACTCATAGGGGTCAGTGGTCAGTTGTCAGTTGTCAGAAGGAAGAAAATTTCTCCCCTACTCCCCCTACTTCCCCTACTTCCCCTACTTCCCCCACTTCCCCCACTTCCCCCACTTCCCCTACTTTTCTCTACTAGCGCGTCCGTAACGGAGAGTGAGAGTTTTTAAGCGATCGCTTAAATCTGGCGTTAATACACCTGGTTGGTAACGCCACTCCCAATTTCCCTCCGCTGTACTGGGAAAATTCATCCGGGCTTCAGTTCCCAAACCTAATACATCCTGCAAAGGTATAATCGCTTGATTAGCGATCGAACTTAAAGCTAACCTAATTAAGTCCCAGTGTATACCATCAGGACTGATACAACCCAAATACAACAATAAATTTTGCTTTTCGTAATCATTTCCCGTGTTAAACCAGCCTACAGTCGTATCGTTGTCGTGAGTACCTGTATAAACTACAGCATTACGAGTGTAATTAAAAGGTAAAAATGGATTTCCGGGATCAGAACCAAAGGCAAACTGTAACACCTTCATCCCTGGAAACTCAAACTGATCTCGCAGTGCCTCCACTTCTGGCGTAATAATTCCCAAATCCTCCGCCAAAACAGGTAACTTACCCAAACGCTTTCTAATTGCCTCAAATAAAGCCACTCCAGGCGCTTCAATCCATTCGCCATTCATGGCAGTAGTTTCTCCCTGGGGAACAGCCCAATAAGCCTCAAAACCCCGGAAATGATCAATGCGAATTATATCCACGTAATCCAGCATCGCCTCAAAGCGTAATATCCACCATTTGAAATCTTGTTTTTGCAATTCTTCCCAGTTATAAACCGGATTTCCCCATAATTGACCAGTAGAGCTAAAGTAGTCGGGTGGAACTCCCGCCATTAAAGCCACTTCTCCCGTTTCTTCATCTAAAGCAAAAATATCAGGATTAGCCCACACATCAGCACTATCATGGGCTACGTAAATGGGAATATCACCAATAATCTCTATCCCATTTTCGTTAGCATATTTTTTCAGTTCTGACCACTGCCGGAAGAACTCATATTGAACAAACTTGTAATAAAAAATCTCCTCTTTTAACTCTTGTGTAATTTTTGCTAAAGCTGCTGGTTCACGCTTTGCTAATTCCGGTTGCCAATTATGCCAGCCTTTACCCTTTTGGGCATCTTTAATCGCCATAAATAGCGCGTAATTATTTAACCAATAGCCTTTATCAGCACAAAACTTAGCAAAAGCTGCTTTTTGAGTTGAATTTGCCTTAGTTTTAAAATCCTCACAAGCTTTAATGAGTAGATTAACCTTAATAGGGATAACTTCGTTAAAATCTACTTTATTTACAGAAAAATCTGGTAAATCAGCCAAATCTTCTGGAATTAACAAACCCTCATCTAGCAACTTTTCGGGACTAATCAAAAAGTAATTTCCCGCCATTGCGGAGTAGCACATATAAGGGGAATTACCGTAACCAGTCGGACCTAGAGGTAAAACTTGCCAATATTGCTGATGACTATGTTTGAGAAAATCAATAAACCGATAAGCTTCCAAACCCAAATCCCCAATACCAAACCGACTGGGAAAAGAACTAGGATGAAGTAAAATACCACTGGATCTAGGAAAAGGCATATTTAACCTGAAATATATTTTTATAAATCACGCATTGAATTTATCATGGCATAGTTAGTCTTGACTGTTGTGATTCGTGAAGAATTGACACTCTCAGGGAGCCAAGCCACTGAGATTCTACTGACAGAATTAAATTAAGAGTTTAGCTCAATCTAATCTCGCTGCGACCGTCAAACGCCGCCTAAACGCTCAAAACAACTGCCAATCAAGGCGTCGAAATTGCGCTTACTTTTATGGTTTTCAGTGTTTTTAGAATCCATCACTAAGCCAAGACGCGGTACGCTCCACAACCTGCCATTACTCGCTCTTTCAAGTCAATACTGCCGTTAGGACTTAAACCTAACCGTTGTTTCTTATGAGCCGGAATTTCTCCGTACTAGGATGCTTCAACACGTAGATGTTTTTTGTTCTTACTCACAATTTAATTCTAACATACCACAGGGATTAAAATCCCTCGTGCCGCTTCCCTCTGTTGGGAGCCAAGCCGCGCTCGTTTCCCGCTTACCGCGAGGTCTTATGAGAAGATTAACTCAGATCCCCGACTTCTCAAAGAAGTCGGGGATCTATAATCCCTACCATAACCGAATCATGACTTACAGAAATCCTGTACCCACCGTTGATATTATTATTGAATTAATTGATAGACCTCATCGCCCCATTATCCTGATTGAAAGACATAATGAACCTTTAGGCTGGGCGTTACCCGGTGGTTTTGTTGATTATGGTGAATCGGTGGAAAAGGCAGCAATTAGGGAAGCAGAAGAAGAAATAGGCTTAAAAGTAGAGTTAATAGAACAGTTATTAGTATATTCTGATCCCAGTCGTGATCCTCGTAAACATACGATTAGTATTGTATTTTTAGCAACAGCTACGGGTGAGCCTTTAGCGGGTGATGATGCTAAGGGGTTGGGTATTTTTGAGCCTTGGTGTGTTCCAGGTAATTTGTGTTTTGATCATGACCGGATTTTGCAGGATTATTGGCAATATAGAAATTATGGGATTCGTCCGAGGTTGGGGTAGGAGATTGGAATGGTTTCGCGCAAAGACGCTAAGGAGCAAAGACGCAAAGTAAGAGAAGAAGAGAGAAGAAATCTGTAGGGGTAAAGCACAATGCTAAACCCAAGCTGTTTAATTTCCTGACTGTCTCAATAGATAATCTAAAACTCGGTCAATTCGTTCCAATGCTGCATTAGTTGTCAGTTGATACTCCTGAAACTGCGATTTTTGCTCTTCATAGTTTCGATCAAGTTTTAACATTATTGCTTCTAATCTTTCAGTTCTTGCCTTTGTTTCTTCTATCTCACCACCTGCTTTGTTAAATAGGCGCTGAGTATGAAAGATAAATTCATCAACTCTACTTGATAATTAATCAATTCGCATTCCTAACTGGTCAAGTTGTGTCTGGGAACGGTCTTGTTTTGCACCTAACTCATCCAACATGATTTGAGTACGGTCTTGTTTTGCACCTAACTCATCCAACATGATTTGGGAACGGTCTTGTTTTGCACCTAACTCATCCAACATGATTTGAGTGCGGTCTTGTTTTGTACCTAACTCATCAATCCGCCGATTAGCTGATTCAGCATAGGTAGCGGCTGAGATCAGTAGTTGACGAATGGTAGCAAATTCAGTTTCCACGCGGTCAAGTCTTTGTTCTGTAGTCATGTTAGTTCTTATTGTTTTTGGTGTTGGCGCTTCGCTATGGCATCACTGACAAGTATTTTTATCATTTGGCTCATTGAGCGTTTTTCGTTTTTCGCTGCTGTTGATATTTCTGCATAAAGCTTTAAATCATCTTCATCAGTGAAATATATGTTTAGTCTTTTTCCTTCAGGCATAATGGCAATTTTTAGTATTTCTATGCTTTCATTTTCTCTTGATTTTCCTCTTTTTGTCATGCAGTGTTAGGTAGTGCCATTATAACACTATAATTAATCATTAGGCAATATTGCCATCAATACCTATACTTTAACGTCAAGCATTGTTTTATACTGTTTGCATGGTATTCAATGGTGCATTATGGACGCTGAAGAACTTTTACAGAAATACGCCGCTGGGGAACGAAGTTTTCGTTCTGTCAATCTGAGAGGAGTAGACCTTGAAGGTGCAGATTTGAGTGAAATTGACCTAACAGGTGCAAATTTAGCGGGGGCAGATTTGAATGATGCTAACTTGAGTAAAGCGGATCTTGATCGTACAAATCTCACCAGGGTATCTTTAATAAACGCTAATTTAAGTGAATTAGTGAACGGTTCTAATTTAAATTTGACCGGGGCTGATTTGAGTGGTGCTAATTTAAGTAAAGCCAACCTAGATAAAGCAAATTTCAGTAATGCTAACTTGGATAATGCTAATTTGAGTAAAGCAAATCTAGAAAGTGCAAATTTCAGTAATGCTAACTTGGATAATGCCAACTTGAGCAAAGCAAACCTAGATAGTGTAAACTTCCGAAAAGCCTCTTTACAAGGTACAAATTTAGAAAAAGCAGATTTGCAAACAACAGATTTAATGAAGGCAAATCTCAATGGTGCAAACTTAAAAAGAGCAGATTTAACCGGCGTAAATATCTATGGTGCAACCTTTAAAAATGCTGACCTGACAGGTGCGATAATGCCAGATGGAGAAGTTTACCAAACACCTATAGATTTAGAATTCGGTAAACCAGAAACACCATTAACAAAAGAGCCAAAAGAGATAAATATTATGACTCGTAAAGTAATCCGTACCGATAAAGCACCTGCACCAGTTGGACCCTATAATCAAGCAATTCTCGCTTCTGGGCAAACATTGTTTGTAGCTGGACAAATTGCCATAGATCCCCGTTTAGGTGATGTTGTCTACACCGAAGATGTGGTTAAGCAAACAGAACAGGTAATGAGAAATATTGAAGCTATTTTGACAGAAGCAGGGGCTACATTTGCAGATGTGGTAAAAACTGGGGTATTTTTAGCTGATATGAATGATTTTGCCGCTGTTAATGCGGTTTATGCAAAATATTTTTCCGAAGATACCGCCCCAGCGCGTGCTTGTGTGGAAGTTTCCCGTTTACCTAAAAATGTGTTGGTAGAAATTGATTGTATTGCTGTTATTGCTAGTTAATTAATTTTGACACTCCCCGGTCTAAAGACACGGGGATTCTACATTCACTGA
>NZ_VIKY01000080.1:0-7878 GCF_009711925.1 Dolichospermum sp. UHCC 0352
TTTATCTTCCAAATGCTTCGCCCCTACTGACAACTGACAACTGACCAATCAAAATGAAAGACAAATTATTAAACTGGCTCAACTTAATCTTAGTCGCTGATGTTTTTTTAGTGATTTTAGGTTTTGCGTGGCTTGTTATAGCCGTGATTGGTGATGCTTCGGGAATCAATTTAGGTTTAGATTTGTGGCACAAACTCTGGATGCCAGTATTTAATCCTGCTATTGGTATATTGATGGGTGGTGCGCTATTTAGTGGCATTATTAGTTGGGTATCTAAGAAACTGACCAAAAATGAGTTGTCGTGAATTTTACTCATTTTCAAATAGCTGGATTAATCGGCTGAAAGGGTTTAGCAATGCTTATTGGTGTCAACTTAACGTAAAACCCATAGCCCGACTGGGAATGATAGCGCAGCGTGGCGTAAGCCATATTCCTTGTCTAATAGCGTAAGTCATCTAAAGATGACTGAATACTAGGAAAATGTATTAGTCCGTTTTAACGGACTTGATCTATTAGACAGGGAATTTATTCCCTGGTGGGTGTGGAACCCAAACAAATAAGCCACTTGTACTGAGCTTGTCGAAGTATCTGTAGCCTAAGTTGACACCAGTAAGCATTGCTAAACCCCTACAAATAATCCACAACAAATAGAAAGCCCAGACATAACAATTAATTTGATTGATAATCTTGACAACCAATTGCTTCTTCTGTATTCGCAATGTATGGATTTACTGTACATTTAAGACGATAATTATTAGTAAAAAATTGGCAATTAGGACAGGGGATTTTGTGCATTTCTTGAGCAATTTTAACAGTCTCTTTTGTTGCTGTCCATAAATTCAAAAATACCAAAACCATCACAGTCCAAGATGTGATAAAGCAAATCGGAATCAAGAATGCTTTTATTCCCTGAATTAGAAAAGATATAAAATTCAACATGGCAATTTATAAAATAAGTGAGGAGTTAGAAATTAATATAACTCCTAACTCCTCATTGCTCACGTCTAGCTGAAGATATATTCAATTAAACGCCAGCGTGACCTAATGCAATACCTGTTACCAACATTCCCAAAACCAAAAACGGTTGGGCGCTGGCTTGATATTTGACATCATTGGCTATGGGATCACGGAGAAAATACATATCTTGGAAAGTGATTTGGGGAATGATTAATAAGACGAGAATTGCTGCATATAAATTCTCGTGAATACTCACCAAATAACCTGCCACCAAACCTTGAAATAAGTCAATCATGACTACACAAATCAAAGCCGCAGTTTGGATGCCAAACATAACTGGTAATGATTGTAGTCCTAATTGGCGATCGCCTTCCACACTCTTAAAATCATTGACAATGGCAATACCCAAACCAGCCAAACTGTAGAATAGAGTCAGAATCACAATTTTCCAATTCAATTCTCCAAATAAAGCATGACCAGCCCACCAAGGTAAAGCAATGTAACTTGCACCCAAAGCATAATTTCCTAACCAACCATTTTGTTTTAATTTCAATGGTGGTGCAGAATAGATATAGGCGATAAAAGTCCCAAAAACGGACAACATTAAAACAGTAGGAAATTGATGACCTGCCCATAAATCTAAGGTATAAGCCACCCCACATCCTAATAATAGTAAAAGCACGAATTGGCTAATTACTTGCTTTTCAGAAATTCTCCCCGAAGGTATGGGACGGTAAGGCTCATTAATCGCGTCAATTTCTCGGTCATAATAATCATTGATGGTTTGGGTATAACCTGTCAACAAAGGACCAGAAAGCAACATACAAAGGGCAGACTTCAAAACATTTTCTAAAGTCCAAGTGTAGTTACCAGAAGAAGCCGCACCGCAGACCACACCCCAAATTAGGGGAATCCAGGTAATCGGTTTCATCAATTGCAAGCGAATTTTCCAAATGGAAGTTTCCCCAGCACTTGCACCTTTCATTCCCAGCAATTGCCGAGTTTTCGCATTACGGTCTTCTGCAATTGTGACTTCTGGATTTGTTGATTCTATAGCCTCATTCGGCTGAGAATTTGGGTCAATGGGAGTTGATTCAGACATAAGGGGTAATGGTAATTGGTAATAGGTGATTGGTAATAGGTAATGGGTAATTGGTAATTATTGCCCAGTCACCAATCCCCAGTCCCCAATCCCTAAAAAGAAATTATCAAATAACTATTTTGAAACTTTGCACCAGTTACAGGTTTACCACTTAAAGCCGGGGGGAGGAAGATATTACGTCTTTGATCTCCGGCTTCTACTGTGACTTCTGGTCCCTGTTGAGTAAGTTTTACCTGTTTTTTGTCGAAACCAGGTAAAAATAAGCGGACTTGGCGATTATGTACGTCAATTTCAATTGGTTGGTTAGCTTGTAATGCTTGCTCAACAAAGTTGGGTAAAGCATCTATCAGAGGTTGCCATTCCCCCTGGGAGACATCAGGAACTATGCTCACAGGTAGAGGTGCAAATTCCTGGGATAAGTTAGTATTTTCTCCATCAGCAACTAAGATTGCTCCACCAACAGTTAAACCAATTTGTTGGGCGCTTCCCCACAGATAGCGGGAATTTGCCACATCAATGGGTTCTGATGTTGTCACCAAAAAAGCGGCAACTCGCTGGGGATTAGCTAAAGCAGCTTTACCTTGTTCGAGAAAATTATTAACTTGGTTAGTGGGTTGAGAAAAATTATCAGCAGTCCAATTAATATTAAAAAGACTGCTAATTAAAGGTTGAATTAGGGGAGATTCGGTAATTGTTTTCCCTAAATCGGAATTTACGAACAATTGCCTAAATCGTCTCATATACCAACTTAAAGATTCTGGCATTCCCAACATTCGCAAGCTGGCAGCATCGCCTGTGCCATCATAGATAATCGCGTCATATTTGCCACTGGCATCATATTCACGAATCGCATTGAGAGCAAGGGCGTTGTCCATACCTGGTAATACCACCAGTTCCTGCCCATAAACCTCTTTCAAAATCGGTGTGCGGAGGTATTGAGCCTCCAATTTTTTCACTTCGTCCCAGTTGCGTTCTAGCAGTACAGATGCTTGAAACTGTACTGCTTGTAGATTAGGAGAGATTTCCTGGGGGTCAGGAGTCAGAGTAGTATTGAGTAGAATTGGCAATGTTGGATCTGCTAGTCCTGCTAGAAGTACCCTTTTGCCTTGTGTTGCCAAACTAATGGCTGCGGCGATCGCTATCTTACTGCGAGCGATGCCGTTTTTGCCCAAAAATGTCAGTATCAAGGCCATTACTCAATTTCCAATTTTGCCGATCTTTTCAATAACAACTTAGCACTTAACCAATCTTCTTAGCCTCTACTGTAAGTTGTTTTGACTAGGCTGGTTTGATTTCATCTTCAAAAAACCAGGTGGAGAAGTTGTCATCAAACTTAACTACCACACCGATTCCCGCCCCGTCAGTGACTTTGTAGCCAGAGATCGTGCCAACTTTTCCCAGTTTTTGAGCGATAGTAGAGGATACGCGATCGCGCAAACGAATCACCTTAACTTTCTGTCCGATGTCCATGATCTAGTTACAATAAAATAATCCAAATCTCAGTGTAGCGGAATCTGTCACTTACCCACCATTAATTAACCCCCAGACTTAAATTATTCATCAGTCTGAGGGCAATTTACCAACAAGAGATGCTCCTAAATCAGTGTATTAATCGCCGAAGAAGAAGCTACACCATTTTGCGAATCATTGTTAGTTGATTGCTGTGGCTGGGTTTCTTCCTGTACACCTCGCATCTTAATTAACTTAATAGCCCGGTTCACACTTTCTGGCAAAACTACCACCAGACTACCATCAGGAGCCATGTCCAAGGCTTTGTTAATAGCTGTGGTTTCATCCAAAATTGATTCAAAGCGGTAATTAGGCTTAACTTGGGTAATGCCTTGAATAATCAAATCTGAAGCTGAACCACGAGGTCTACCTCTAGTATCATCATCTTCTTTAATAATAATGTAGTCAAAGATATCTGCTGATAACTTACCTAGAGTCACAAAATCTTCATCACGGCGATCGCCCGGACCACCAATCACACCAATGCGCTGTCCCGTTGTCCAATTCCGAACAAATGACCCCAAAGCCTCATAACTAGCCGCATTGTGGGCATAATCTACCAAAGCATGGTGTTTACCCAAATTAAACAAATTCATCCGTCCTGGGGTCTGACTCACAGAAGCACGGAAGCCTCTTAAACCAGCCCGAATTTGCTCAATGGTGACATCTTGAACAAAAGCCGCCAAACTAGCAGCTAAAGCATTAGCAATCATAAATGGCGCTCTTGCACCCATTGTCAAAGGAATATTTTCTGCTCTTTCGATGCGGTGCGTCCAATCACCTTTGACAATAGACAGATAACCATGTTCATAGACTGCGGCCACTCCACCCTGTTGAATATGTTTCCGTACCAGATCCGAGTCTGGATTCATGGTAAAGTAGGCAATATTTGCCTTAGTCTTTTCTGCCATCGCTGCAACCCGGTGATCATCGGCATTGAGTACCGCATAACCATCAGGAAAAACAGCCTCAGCAACTACACTTTTGAGATGGGCTAATTGTTCAATAGTATCTATATCGCCGATGCCCAGATGGTCAGCAGACACATTTAATACCACACCTACATTAGCATTTTCAAAACCCAACCCAGAGCGGAGAATCCCACCGCGAGCCGATTCCAATACCGCTACTTCTACGGTTGGATCTTGAAGGATAACATGGGCGCTTTGAGGACCTGTATTATCTCCTGATTCTACTAAGAAATCACCGATATAAGTACCGTCTGTAGTTGTGTAGCCTACTACTTTACCAGTTTGCTTATAGATATGTGCTAACAGGCGGGTAGTGGTGGTTTTACCATTTGTGCCTGTGACAGAGAGCAGAGGAATCCGTCCAGATTGTTCATTGGGGAACAGCATATCCATGACCGCACCAGCGACATTGCGGGGGATACCAATGCTGGGGGCGACGTGCATTCGGAAACCAGGGGCGGCATTGACTTCGACAATTACCGCATCTACTTCTCGGAGCGGACGGCTAATATCGGAAGTGACAATATCTATCCCAGCTACATCTAAACCGATGATTCTCACTACCCGTTGTGCTAACCATATATTTTCCGGGTGAATTTCGTCTGTGCGATCTACAGCACTACCACCTGTACTCAAGTTGGCTGTAGCCCGCAGATAACACATTGCTCCCTGGGGTGGCACACTATTGATGGTGTAGCCTTGTCTATCTAGGAGTTGATAGCTGGTACGGTCTAGTTCAATCTTAGTTAAGACATTATCATGACCTTCACCGCGATTGGGATCTTGGTTTGTTTCTTCAATTAGCTCTGTAATCGTAGATTTGCCATTACCCACGACATGGGCGGGGATTCTCTCCGCTACAGCAACTACCTTGCCATTAACTACCAATACCCGATGATCTCGTCCTACATAATATCTTTCCACAATCACTGAACGAGAAACCTGTCTAGCCATTTCATAAGCGGCTTCTGCGTCTTCCCAATTACGGATATCAATGGTAATACCCCGGCCATGATTACCATCTGAAGGTTTAATCACGATGGGATAACCACCAACATATTCAACGGCTTCCTCTAAATCATCAAAGAAATTGATAACTGTCCCTCTAGGAACTGGAACACCGTTGGCATCGAGAATCCGTTTAGTAGCTTCTTTATCACCAGCTAGTTCGACACCAAGAATGCCTGTGTTATTGGTCATTGTGGCCTGAATCCGTTTTTGATGGATACCATAGCCCAATTGAATTAAGAATCTAGCTGGTAAAGGCATCCAAGGAATACCTTTTTTCTCCGCTTCTTTGATAATAGCTTCTGTTGAAGGTCCTAGCGAAGCATCACGCCAAAAGTCTTTCAGGTCTTGAACATCTTGCTCTAGTTCGGCTTTGGGATAACGTCCCCGGTCAATAATACTTTGACATAGCCTGACTGCTGCCCGTGCTGCATAGCGACCCGCCTCTTCATTTAGGTACTCAATCACTACCTGATAAATTCCAGGTGTGACAGTTTCACGGGTGCGACCGAAACCTACGTGCATTCCCGCTAATTCCTGGAGTTCCAAGGCTACGTGTTCCACTATATGACCCATCATGGTGCCTTCTCGCACCCGCATCAGAAAACCACCCCGACAGCCAGGGGAGCAGTAGTGACCCTCTAGGCTGGGGAGAGCCTCTACTAATCCTTCATAAAAGCCAGGGATTTCATTAGAGGGCGTTTCGGCAAGATTTTCTAAATCTAGGCGCATGACGATCAGCTTGTGCCGTCGAATGCTCCAGTAATTTGGGCCGCGTAAGGTCTGGATCTTGAGGATTCTCATGGGAATAGGTAGATGGAGATTCGGAACCAAAATTCTAGTTTCTTACTGGAATTGACCGCTAAACTGTTCATGTCAAACAGTTTTTTATGATTAGATATTATTTATCTAAAATCTGAAAACAGGAAGAAATCAGAGCGCGGTCAAATCATTGTCATCTGAGATACTCTATACCGTCAGCTAGAGATGCGATGCACAGCAGGTAAAACAGTACGTTGGTAAAGATGGAAGCGATCTCCGTAACTGAGGATATGTAGTCTTAAATTATGTAAAGTTAAGGGTTCGTTAGCACTAACATTGGGTTCATTGGTGTGGGTAAGTTCTGTAGGATCAACAATGGTGACACTGCCTTTGCCCATAACTTGTAACCAACCATCTCGTTCAAACACAGCACAGGTGTCTTCGTCAATACCAATGCCCAGTCTATCAGGGTGAGCGGCGATCGCACTAACTAATCTCCCCATGCGATTCCGGTTATGGAAATGTTGGTCAACGACAACTTCAGGAATGAATCCTAAGCCTGTTGCCATATCCACTAGAGAACGATTGGGGGTTTCACCACTGCCACCACCTGCGATCATGTGATGTCCCATGACGGCTGCTCCAGCACTTGTTCCTGCTAAAGTCAGTTGTCCGGCTCTCACCCGCTGGCGGATAATTTCCATTGCTGGTGTGTCGGAGAGGACTCCACAAAGACGCAGTTGGTCTCCTCCTGTCAAGAAGACACCACTACAGGCTTCGAGGGATGCTTTAATCTCCGGATTTTCGCATTGTTCCCGTTCCCGAATGTCTAAAATTTCAACCTTCTCCGCACCCATTTCTTCAAAAATGCGAACGTACCTACCAGCAATAATGGCAGGCTCACGGGAGGCTGATGGAATTATTGTAATATACGCCTTGTTACCACCAGCACGAACAAAAAAAGTTCTCAGAATTTCTCGTCCATGAACTTTATCTTCTGCGCCTCCGATAACTAGTACGGCGGTTTTAGTAGCTTGGGGTGTCCTCATTTCCAGCGATTTAACTTCTAACTGCGGCATTGTGTTTCTGCTTGAGGGAGTCAACAACTTCAGGTTAATTCAACAAGGGTTGCTACTTGTTAATTTTCGCCTTTTGCTTTAATGAGAGGACACTGCTTGACGCACACGATGCCTCAATTTTCTCATGTCCGTCATTCTCATGGCCAGCATCTTGTTTTTTACCTATCTACTTTTCCAGCCGGGAATTATAGTGCTAAATTAACTATAATTCCCTTCTGGATTTAGGTTTTAGTCGGCCTTGACACTCTTACTTCTGAGCTTGGCTAGATGCATCCCGGAAGTTGTTAACTTTGGTGGGATTATTAATTTAAATTTAGTAGTGACAATATTTAAACATAAATCAAGTAACTAGAAAAACTTTTGATCTCACTTGGAAACAGGAAACAGGAAACAGGAAACAGGAAACAGGGAACAGGAAACAGGGAACAGGGAACAGGGAACAGGGAACAGGGAACAGGGAATAGGGAACAGGGAACAGGGAACAGGGAAC
>NZ_VIKY01000081.1:0-2082 GCF_009711925.1 Dolichospermum sp. UHCC 0352
ATGGCTATTTCTGGTGGAGTTGAAGATTCATTGTTAGGTAAAATATCTATTGTGACTTGAGGATTTTTGGGAGCATTAGTGACTGTTTCTTTTACCTTCTGCTGCCGATAATCCTCCACAGTTACAAGTTGCCAACTAGAATCTTGTGAAAGTTCCAAAACCCAGTCATGATAATTAAACAAACTTTCTCGATGTCCCACACTGATAAAAGTTGTTTTCGTTGATTGTAATTGTTCATATAAATTTCCTTCATTATTTAAATCTAAAGCACTTGTGGCTTCATCTAAGATAGTGAAACTAGGACGAGTAACTAATAAGCGTGCGAAGGCAAGACGTTGTTGTTCTCCTAATGAGAGTATATTTTCCCAAGGAACTTCTGTATCAAAGCCATCTATACGACTAACTAAGTTTTGTAAATTAACTTGTTGTAAAATCTCTTTAAGTTCTGCATCGCTCATTTTGCGATTTGTATGCGGATAAAGTAACTGTTCGCGCAAAGTACCTAGAATTATATAAGGACGTTGGGGTAGGAATAAAACTTCTTCTAGGGGGGGTCTTACCAAACGACCAGTTCCCGCATTCCACAAACCAGCGATCGCTCTCAACAGAGAACTTTTACCTCGACCACTAGGCCCAACAATTAATAACCCCTCTCCAGGTTGAACACTCAAAGACAAATTTTCGACGATTACCTGTTCATAGTTGGGTGTTTGTAAAGTAACATTCTCAAAAGCTAAACGGTTTTCTTCTATTGTCTTAATCGTACTGACATTTTCTGGTAATTTGTTGACTGCTTCTAACGCATTTGACAATTCAACTAAACGTTCAACATAAATAGAAAATCTTCCTGAAGTTGCAAATTCTCTGATTAATTCGGCTATAGCATTGGCAAACAGATTACAAGCTAAACTAGCTTGAGCAATTTCCCCAAAATCAATTTCCCCTTTAATCTGTAAAGGTCCGAATACTATAAATGGAAATATTTGGATAATAGCCTGATATGCTCTGTTAAAAATATCCTGACTTCTTTCCCAATTAATCTTGCGTTTGGTATTTTGAATAATCTTATTAAATCTGCGCTGAATCATATTTAATTCTTGTTCTTCTCCTTGAAAGAAAGCTATTGATTCAGCATGATTACGAACATGAGTCAGACTATAAGTGTGGTCTGCCGTAAATTCGAGTCCCTCTTCTTGGATCTTATTTAATTGTTCAGCTAAATAAAGAGCAATTAAATTGCCCGCTATAGTATAAACAAGCAGGGCAATTGCTACAAATTTAGAAAGGCTCCAGAGAATAATTAAAAAAGTTGTCATTTCCAGGACTTTTTCTAAACAAGTCGCTGAAAAGCTGAGAGCATTTCTAGTCAAAGGTTCGATTTCTTGGGATATTTGTTGATCTGGATTACTAACATCAGATTGAAAGTTGATTTTATAGTAGGCACGATTACTTAAATATTTTGATAAAATTTGATGATTTAACCATTCATACCAATCAAGAGAAATTTGTTTCCTAACAAATCTAGAAAATCCTACTAAAAGTGTCACCAAAACCAGAGCAGCAGCGTAAACCAATAATATATCAATAAATTTCTTTAAATCTTTTTCTTCAGTAATCACATCAAGCAAATAACGGCTAACAAAGCTATTAAAAGCAGTTACGCTTACAAGTGCGACAATTAATAATATGAGAAGAATCAGCATTCCCCATGTCCGCACTACATCTGAGAATGCTCTACCGTTGGCTTCTGTGGGATACCAGTAAGGACCAATAACCGCTTTGACATTTTCCCAAAATCGGTTAGCAACTGGAGCAGAATTATTTGTGGCGGATTTATCAATAAAAGGTTTAGCTTGCATCTTAAAAAAATTATTTTAGTGTTTTGAGGTAGGGAACAGGGAACAGAAAAGACGGACTTGATACCTACTAAGTCTTGTATGGCTACAGCAAGCTATCAAAAATTAAATAGGAGTCCGATAGAATTCCATATTAATACTCAGGAGCAAAAAGCCAGACTAGCAATCCAGTATTGAGCTAAGTAGGTTAGCATTGAAAATCGTCGTTATGGCACTAGGCAAGAGG
>NZ_VIKY01000082.1:0-3916 GCF_009711925.1 Dolichospermum sp. UHCC 0352
ATCTTCCAAATGCTTCGCCCCTACTAACAACTAACCAATTATCCATTTCCAGCCTAAACTAGATAATTAGCAACTTGGATAATTACCAATTTATTTACTAAGCAGGTCTAAAAGAATGGAACTAACGCTAGAAAATGTAGAAACCGTATTAGACGAGATGCGCCCTTATCTCATTTCTGATGGTGGTAACGTGGAAATTGTAGAATTGGATGGACCAATTGTTAAGCTCCGATTACAGGGTGCTTGTGGTTCTTGTCCTAGTTCTACTATGACTCTGAGAATGGGAATTGAACGCCGTCTCAAAGAAATGATTCCCGAAATTTCTGAGATAGAACAAATCATCTAAATCACTGGTAATGGGGACTGGGGATTGGGGACTGGGTAATTGGGACTGGGGACTGAGCAATAGGAAAGATAAATATTCTCCCTACCTCCCCTACCTCCCCTACCTCCCCTACCTCCCCTACCTCCCCTACCTCCTCCCCCCTACATCCCCTTGCTCTACTAAACCTCTATCCAACCGTGCATTGGTGCTATGGCTTTAGTGACTGATTCAATGATGTCTGGAGGTGCTTCTGAAAGCATGACACTGGGATAAACAGCAGTTCCCCATTGAGGATGCACAAGAACATGGCATTTATTTTCAATTGCGGGATACTTGAGTAAGGCTTGGGCTACTGCTGTATCATCGTGGGGAACTAAGCCAGAATGAGACAGTAATGGATAACCTGTCCGGGGATCTATCAAGTCTGTTAAATACCCGCGGTCGCGCAAATTAAATGCCAAATCGCAACCAAAACGCATAAATTTTTCCCGCAGCTTTTCCTTTTCTATTTCTGTTTCTGTGGTCATTTCTTCTAGAGAATATTGTGATTGCTGTAAAACAACCACTACCCACAAAAACTGCTGCTGTTTCCAATCTGGTAAGATCTGTTCGCAATTGGCACAGATATATGGACTGGGAGTATGAATAGAAATCTCTACAGCTTGTCCTGTTTTGCCAACTAAATGAATAGGACAGCTAGGCTGTGAAATACAAACTGGGGGATAAGACACCACATTAATTCGGTTTATGAAAGTTTTTAAATTTATCTTTGCTAAAAATAATAACTCTTAAATCTCCAAATAAATCATCAAATTTTGCGAATAATTAGATTAGGACAATTATTTACTCTAATGGAAGCACCCAAGCAAGTTGAGAAAGTTTAAAGAGAGAAAATAAAAAACCCCCAAAGAGAGGGGGATTGTAGGTTATTCGAGTGGAGTGAACAACTAAGTAATAAATACCTAGAGTAAATACAGTAATCCGAACAAAATAATCCAAATTACATCTACAAAATGCCAGTAAATTTCCGCTGCTTCAATCCCGAATCGTTTTTCATTGCTGTAGTGTCCGGGGGTACGCGATCGCCACAACACTGCTAAAATCGCTAAAACACCGATGGTAACGTGCAAGCCGTGAAACCCAGTCAACACATAAAACGTACTAGCGAATAAATTGGTAGTCAGACTAAACTCTAAATGAGCATATTCATAAACCTGACCCGCCAAAAAAATCGCCCCCATAACTGCGGTAATTGCCAACCAAACCCGCATTCCCTTAGTATCATTCTTTTTAATAGCAGTATCAGCATTGTGCATCACAAAACTACTAGCTATCAAAATAGAAGTATTCACAGTAGGTAACAACAATTCTAAATCCGGTGTCCCTACTGGTGGCCAAACCGGAATAGTAGAACGGTAAGTCAGGTATGCACCAAACAAACCCATAAAAATCATTCCCTCAGCCACAAGGAACATAAATAGACCAGTCAAACGATGATCTGGATGTTCCTCATGATGAGAAACAGTTGTGTGGTGACTTAATTCAGTTTTCCCCGTGTCAATAATTTGACCTTGCATAAATTAGTAATTGGTAATGGGTTCAAGGCAGGGCTATTTCATTTTTATCTAGTAGTCTGTCAAATTTATTTTGACGGGTTTTTGGTAGTGCGGGCATCTTGCCCGCGTGAGCGAGACGCTCACACTACAGTCCATCATTTTTATCTTGACAGACTACTAGCCCGCCTCACAATGAATTCTGAGTCTAATAGCGAAAGTCGTCTAAAGACGACTAAAAGAAATTTCTAGTCCGTTTTAACGGACTTTAGTTATTAGCCCGGAACTTCAGTTCTGGGCGGGTCATGTCAATCCCCTAAAGTGCTGATTCAGTTTGGGGAGTTAACACAGATTCAGTTTCCACCCGTTCCTCACTCACCCCATAATCGTAGGGGCCAGTAGTCAAAACCGGAAGAGTTTCAAAATTCTCAATACTGGGAGGAGAAGAAGTCATCCATTCCAAAGTTAACGCTTGCCAAGGATTATTACCGGCTTTTTCCCCATAGAACCAAGACCAAACGGCATTGATGATAAATGGTAACGTCGAAACCGCCAATATATAAGATCCGTAGGTACAGATTTCATTCAAAGCCGTGAACTTAGGATCATATTCAGCAATCCGGCGATTCATCCCCATGAGTCCGAGTTTGTGCATGGGCAAGAAAGTCATATTTAAACCAATCATGGTTAAGGCAAAATGCACCTGACCCCAAAATTCGTTCATTTTCCGTCCCGTCATTTTCGGGAACCAGTGATAAATAGCCGCAAAAATCCCTAACACACTACCACCAAACAAAACATAGTGGAGATGTGCCACCACAAAGTAAGTATCGTGAACGTGAATATCAAAAGGAACAGCAGCCAACATTACGCCACTAATACCACCAATTACAAAAGTTGCTAAAAAGCCGATCGCAAATAACATGGGACTATTGAGGCGGATTTTGCCACCCCAAATAGTTGCCAACCAACCGAAAATTTTAATCCCAGTGGGGACAGCGATGATCATCGTCGTGATCATGAAAAACATCCGCAACCAACCGGGAACACCACTGGTAAACATATGGTGCGCCCAGACGATTAAGCCTAAGAAACTGATAGCTAGGGATGAAAAAGCGATCGCTTTATAGCCAAAAATCGGTTTGCGGGCATGAATTGGCAGAATTTCCGAAATTGCCCCAAAGAAAGGCAAAATCATAATATAAACCGCTGGGTGAGAATAGAACCAGAACATATGCTGATAAACAACAGGATCTCCGCCCCCAGAGGGATTAAAAAAGTTTGTTCCTGCCAACAAATCAAAACCCAACAAAATCAAAGCCGCAGCTAATACTGGTGTAGATACCAACACTAAAGCCGAAGTTGCTATCATCGCCCAACAAAACAACGGCATTTGAAAGATGCCCATACTAGGAACACGCATCTTCCAAATGGTGACGAGAAAATTCATCGCCCCCAAAATCGAAGAAGTTCCCAATAGCAAGATACTCATAATCCAAATCCCCTCACCCACCTGGCCTGTCACCAAACTCAGCGGCGGGTAAGAAGTCCAACCAGCATCCGGGGCATCACCTACCGCCAAACTAGCAACCAGTAATACACCTGCTGGGGGAACCATCCAAAAAGCTACCGCATTCAGGCGCGGAAATGCCATATCTCTCGCCCCAATCATCAGCGGGATTAAATAGTTAGCAAATCCCGCCCCTGTTGGCACAATCCACAAAAAAATCATGATTGTGGCATGGAGGGTAAACAGGCTGTTATAGACTTCTGGCGTGACAAAATCTACCTCTGGAGTCCGTAATTCTGTCCGCACTAAATCAGCCATTACGCCGCCAATGCAGTAAAAAACAAACGAAGTGACCAGATATTGAATTCCAATCACCTTATGGTCGGTACTAAAACCGAAAAAGTCTCGCCAATGCCTTTCCTGGTGTTCTTCCGTTGGTTTGGGGCTATTATCCGTTTCTTGTAACTGTGCTTGTGTCATATTTTAAAAAGGAGTCAGGAGTCAGGAGTCAGGAGTCAGGAGTCAGGA
>NZ_VIKY01000083.1:0-13440 GCF_009711925.1 Dolichospermum sp. UHCC 0352
TAATAAATTTTCCTAGTATTTAGTCATCTTTTAGATGACTTTCGCTATTAGCAAGGAACTTGAGTTCCTTGCGGGATGAAGATTTTGCGTTAAGTTGACACCAATGAACACTGCTAAACCCCCTACAATTACTGGATTTACAATTTCTGAAATAATTGTTGGATAAATTCCAATTGAGTTGTTTCTTTCACAATTAAGAAAATACCTAATCCTAACAGTAACACCAAACCAGTTTGCATCACACCGTCTTGAATTTTGTTAGGTAAAGGCTTACCAAATAATCCTTCAATTAATAAAAAGGCTAATTGTCCACCATCTAAAGCGGGAAGAGGCAAAATATTAATAATTGCCAAGTTAATACTAATAATTGCCGCAAAAGAAAATAAATTTGTGCTATCACTAGCGGCTAATTGTGCGCCAATTTGGACAATTTTCACGGGTCCAGAAACTTGTCCCACAGTTTGCCCAAAATTAGTAATTAACTGCCCAAAACCTTGGAATGTCCCCACAACTAACTGTTGAAAACGATTAGCTGCAACTTTGATAATCTCCACAATATCTTGGGGACGGCGATAAATTGCTTTACCATTGGGACCTAATTCAATTCCCACTAGACCTTTACCATCAGCACCCTGTTTAGGAGTTAGTTTTAGGTTAGTTTGTTGGGTTTCGTGTTGAATTTTTAAGTCAATTTCCTGATTAGGATGGGTTTGAATTTCCTTTGTCAATAATGTAGTTGCGTCTTTACCTAGAGGAATTTCTTGGCCATTTACAGCCAGAATAATATCTCCTTCCCGAATTCCTGCTTGGTAAGCAACAGACTGTTCATTTACAGGTTTGACAAGGACACCGGGTTGATACTGAAATTCTTGGGGTATACCAACGATTCCCAATTGCAAAGCCAACATCAAATACGCAAAGATTAAATTTGCAATTACACCGGCACTAATGACAATAGCACGGTCTAAAACTGGGCGGTTACGCAGCAAATTGGGGTCATTGGGGGGAATTTCGCTATCTGGATCATCATCGGGAAAGCCGACAAAGCCACCCAAGGGGAAAGCGCGGATAGTGTATTCCGTTTCTGATCCTTGGTACTTTAAAAGAATCGGACCAAAACCCAAGGAGAAACGGTTAGCGTAAATACCTTGAGAACGGGCGGCTATGAAATGTCCAGACTCATGTACTAAGATCAAAATAGCCAAAACTGCGATCGCTGCTAAAACTGACATAGAGCAAATTAATCAAAATATTCGGAAATATATTCTTATTGTAGTTTGGGAATGGGCGCAGGGACTCAATCGGCTGATGTCAATTTTTCATCTGTTGTCTAATCCAATCCCGAAAGCAGCGAATCATGGCAATTTCGCCAATTTCCAGACTTTGAGTTAAAAAATGGGGAATTTCTGTAGTTAGGGGCAAATTTACAAGGACTATTATTTGAGACATTCCCACTCTTCTGCGTTAACAATAGGACTAACAATATCACCCAATGTTTTACCTTTACCAATGATAGTATTAGGAGGAGTACGGCGTTTTTTGGCTGGTAATTGATGTTTGAGAATCAGATAAAAAAACATACTATTCATAATGAGTCCACATTCGTAAAATTTTGGCCGTATTTTCAGATTCAATTACTTCATAGACTAACCGATGTTGAATATTAATCCGTCGTGAATATGCACGTTCTAAATCTCCGACTAATTTCTCATAAGGTGGGGGATTTTGAAACGGATTGATTTGAATAATATCAAGTAAGCTTTGTGCTTTATCTTTTAAATTACTTGCAGCCAATTTTTTAGCATCTTTCTGAGCTTGTTTAGTATAAACTAAATTCCAATTCACCACTCTAATTCCCCATCACATTCTGCAATCGGTGTTGCTAATCCTTCTTTAATTGATTCCCGTATTCCTGGAATAGAAAGAAGATAAAGAGTTTCTTGGATAGATTTCCAGTCTGCTTCAGACAATAATACTGCGTTGCTATTGTCTCCGGCAATAACAATAGGTTGATGAGACTGATTGACTGAATCAATTAAATCCTGTAATTGTTGTTTTGCTTGATTAATTGAAATCATAATCTTTTTTTTTGAGATTACATTATAATAAATAATAGCATGAAATTTAATTTTTTGTCTGAATCAGGATGTCCAGGATTTGAGGATGTACAGAATGTTTTATTAATATTCATCTACATTTTCAGAAATTGTGCTAATTCAAATATTCCAGAATATCAAAATCAAATATAATCCTGTTAATCCTGTAATCCTGGTTATCCTGATATGGCTAACGCCACGCTTCGCTATCAGACAGTTAAATATTAATAAAAAACGGTGCATTACATTTCATTAACGCACCCTAAAAAATCAGCGTGATTTTACCACTGTCTTCAAGGGAAGAGAAATAATTTTTCTGCCACTTGTTGCTTGTTTTTTTCTTAAATCAGCACAAATAGCTGCTAAATCATAATTAAATGACTTAGCTTGTTCATCTCTGATTTTGCGAATTTCTGCCAAAACTTCATCATTCAACATAAATTATTCTCCTAACATTTCATAAGGTGTACATATTGTTGGTAGTTCATATCCTAAACTATCAGCAATTTGTGAGAGTTTTTTCTGAATATAGGGGTTAGCAATGTGCTTACAATTCCATGTTAACAGATAATCTAAACCATAGACTGTAGCTGTAGCAATATGAACAGTATCATAAGCAGCAGTGGGTGGTAAATTACTTTGTTTTTGAAATTCCTGTGCTAAGTTTTGTACTGGTTCTGTGATATCAAGTAAAGGAAAGTTATTTAAAACTTCTATTCTTTTATTCACCATTTCTGGATCACCTTTTGCTGCTTCTTGCAATACCAGTTGAGAAATGTAAATAGTAAAAGAATTTCTCTGAGTATCCCACCAATCTCTTGTTATTTCCGCATTAGCAGCAACAATTAGATTTTTACTAGGTCTTGCTGTTAAATAACCAATAATACTTGTTTCTATGTATATTGTTTTGGTCATATTATTAAAGTGTGATTACTTTGCTAAATTTACTATACAGTATCTTGTTAATCTTTTTTGTCTGAATCAGGATGTCCAGGATTTGAGGATTAACAGGATGTTTTATTAAAATTAATCTATATTTTCAGAAATTGACAAGGTTTGAAATCGAGCTATAACTTTTTCTGGCTTTTGTTTAATCAGATAAATACAGATGTTGGTATCGAGAAGATATTGCATTTAAAATTCCTCTCTTTTATCAATAGGAAGTTGATCTCTAGTCATCATAAAATCATCAGAGAATTGATCTAAACTATCAATTAGAGTTTGCCAAGGATTATCTGTACTAATAAGAATAATGGCATTACCAATTTTTTTAACATAAACCTCTGTACCCGTCATTTTAAAATCTGTTGGTAATATCACCATTTGATGAGTACCGTCACTGCTAAGTTTGGCTGTATTCATGATTATTTCCTCTAATTCATGTTAGTTGTTTATGCTTTAATTGTAGCTAAAAATTGTCAGAATCAGGATGTACAGGATTTGAGGATGTACAGGATGTTTTTTTAATATTCATCTACATTTTCAGAAACTGCATTTTGTCTGAATCAGGATGTCCAGGATTTGAGGATGTACAGGATGTTTTTTTAATATTCATCTACATTTTCAGAAACTGCATTTTGTCTGAATCAGGATGTCCAGGATTTGAGGATGTACAGGATGTTTTTTTAATATTCATCTACATCCTCATAAATTGCGCTAATTCAAATATTCCAGAATATCAAACTCAAATACAATCCTGTTAATCCTTTAATCCTGGATATCCTGATATGGCTAACGCCACGCTTCGCTATCAGACAGTTAAATATTAATAAAAAACGGTGCATTACATTTCATTAACGCACCCTAAAAAATCAGCGTGATTTTACCACTGTCTTCAAGGGAAGAGAAATAATTTTTCTGCCACTTGTTGCTTGTTTTTTTCTTAAATCAGCACAAATAGCTGCTAAATCATAATTAAATGACTTAGCTTGTTCATCTCTGATTTTGCGAATTTCTGCCAAAACTTCATCATTCAACATAAATTATTCTCCTAACATTTCATAAGGTGTACATATTGTTGGTAGTTCATATCCTAAACTATCAGCAATTTGTGAGAGTTTTTTCTGAATATAGGGGTTAGCAATGTGCTTACAATTCCATGTTAACAGATAATCTAAACCATAGACTGTAGCTGTAGCAATATGAACAGTATCATAAGCAGCAGTGGGTGGTAAATTACTTTGTTTTTGAAATTCCTGTGCTAAGTTTTGTACTGGTTCTGTGATATCAAGTAAAGGAAAGTTATTTAAAACTTCTATTCTTTTATTCACCATTTCTGGATCACCTTTTGCTGCTTCTTGCAATACCAGTTGAGAAATGTAAATAGTAAAAGAATTTCTCTGAGTATCCCACCAATCTCTTGTTATTTCCGCATTAGCAGCAACAATTAGATTTTTACTAGGTCTTGCTGTTAAATAACCAATAATACTTGTTTCTATGTATATTGTTTTGGTCATATTATTAAAGTGTGATTACTTTGCTAAATTTACTATACAGTATCTTGTTAATCTTTTTTGTCTGAATCAGGATGTCCAGGATTTGAGGATTAACAGGATGTTTTATTAAAATTAATCTATATTTTCAGAAATTGACAAGGTTTGAAATCGAGCTATAACTTTTTCTGGCTTTTGTTTAATCAGATAAATACAGATGTTGGTATCGAGAAGATATTGCATTTAAAATTCCTCTCTTTTATCAATAGGAAGTTGATCTCTAGTCATCATAAAATCATCAGAGAATTGATCTAAACTATCAATTAGAGTTTGCCAAGGATTATCTGTACTAATAAGAATAATGGCATTACCAATTTTTTTAACATAAACCTCTGTACCCGTCATTTTAAAATCTGTTGGTAATATCACCATTTGATGAGTACCGTCACTGCTAAGTTTGGCTGTATTCATGATTATTTCCTCTAATTCATGTTAGTTGTTTATGCTTTAATTGTAGCTAAAAATTGTCAGAATCAGGATGTACAGGATTTGAGGATGTACAGGATGTTTTTTTAATATTCATCTACATTTTCAGAAACTGCATTTTGTCTGAATCAGGATGTCCAGGATTTGAGGATGTACAGGATGTTTTTTTAATATTCATCTACATCCTCATAAATTGCGCTAATTCAAATATTCCAGAATATCAAACTCAAATACAATCCTGTTAATCCTTTAATCCTGGATATCCTGATATGGCTAACGCCACGCTTCGCTATCAGACAGTTAAATATTAATAAAAAACGGTGCATTACATTTCATTAACGCACCCTACGAAATGAGCGATCATACTTGCAGCAACGCAACGCTTACGTGCTGCTAATTTCAATACTTCGTCTAATTTGAAATGAATTTCCAAAAATTCCTTTACAGAGGCTTGACATTTGGTTCTCTTTATGAGAACATAGAGTTACACGAATAAGGACACAAGGTAAAGTAGATATGTTTAAACTAAAAAAATCGAACTTAATAATATATTATGAAAGTAATTGGCATCGAAAACCTAACTGAATTTAGTAAGATTCATCCAGATTCTGAAATTAGTCTTAATGTTTGGCTCCAAACTGCTCAAAAGGAAGAATGGAAACACATTATAGATGTAAGGGAAGTTTATCCACACGCAGATTTTGTACAAGGGTACACAGTCTTTAATATAGGAGGAAATAAGTTTCGGTTAATTACTAAAATTACCTATAAAGTCAAGACCATTAAGATTGAGGATGTATTAACTCATAGTGAATATAATGAAGATAAGTGGAAAAAATAACGAATAATTAGAGGATTTCGCTTCTTAATAGTCTAATTACACTACTCAGAAGCTCATAAACATCTAGGATATGGCTTTACTATGTCCCTAGTGAAAACATTCTACCCCAAAGGGGGTTGTATATGACAACTACACTAAACAAGGAAGAATACATTAAGCTACTTTCTGAAACTGTGCCACGTATAATTGACACAGAAATAGAGCATAAGCGTCTACTAAATGAAGTAGATAAATTTATGGATTTAGGGGAAAATTTGACAGATGAACAAGCTGAAGTTTTGCAGTTGCTGGTAACACTAATTGAGCAATATGAAAATAAAGTCTATCAAATGAAAGCTGTAACTCCCCTAGATATATTACATGAGTTAATGTCAGTAAGACAACTCAAACAAAAGGATATCGTCGAAATTTTTGGGTCAAAAGGTATTACTTCAGAAGTAATAAATGGTAAAAGAAGTATTAGCAAAAATCAAGCCAAAGCATTGGGAGATTTTTTTCATGTATCATATACTTTGTTTCTGTAAGCAAATGGGGATAATAGCTTGCTTTCTGAATCACTTCTAATGCTTTAATTGTAGCTAAAAATTGTCTGAATCAGGATGCTCAGGATTTGAGGATGTACAGGATGTTTTTTAAAATTAATCTGCATTTTCTGAAATTGCGCTAATTCAAATATCCCATAATATCAAACTCAAATACAATCCTGTTAATCCTTTCATCCTGGTTATCCTGATTCAGACAGTTCAATATTAATAAAAAACGGTGCGTTACATTTCATTAACGCACCCTATGAGATGAGCGATCGCACTTTACCACTATTGTATTAGCTAGTGTATCTCCCAATCGTTGTCTCTTTTTTGAAAAAACAAATAAGTAGTCAAACACTCCCAAAGGTATTGAAGGTAGATGACGAAGAAAAGCTTTTATAAGTGTACAAGGCTTTCTTGATGTCGCATCTACCACCTGTATTTTCATAAGCCGCTTTCCAATACTTTGCCCATTCTTGAAAGCATCTGAAAACAGGAAGTAAAAGATAGCAAAAAGAAAGCCAATGCGAAATATTGATAATGAAGTTGATAAAACAAGTATTGTAATTTGGATAAAAAAGTCAATTAGGTAAGCAAAAAGTCTTTCATCAAGTGAAGCTAAATCGCCATCAACTGAGAATAAAAGATAGCCACATTCATCACAGCAACCATCTTTAGTACCTTCAGGTGGATTATTATGACCGCATTTAGGACATTGCATAAATTTGATGTTCAAACACTAAACTGTAAAATTCTTTCTTGATTATTACTGATAATAGTTAAAATTTCTTCAATATCACCTTCATTGTAACATTTATTATAAATTTACTATATTTTCTCAACCCCATGTAGAGACGCACCCCAAACGCCTCTACAAAACCCCTAAACTACAAAACCTCCCTACCCAAATAAACCTGCAAAACCTCCGGTACTTTAATCGTCCCGTCAGCTTGCTGATAATTCTCCAAAATCGCCGCCATAGTCCTTCCCACAGCCAAACCAGAACCATTTAAAGTATGCACAAACTGCGTCCCTTTCTTACCAGCTTCCTTAAAGCGAATATCCGCCCTTCTCGCTTGAAAATCCACACAATTAGAACAACTAGAAATCTCTCGATACTTCCCAGCAGAAGGCAACCATACCTCTAAATCATAAGTTTTTGTTGCAGAAAAACCTAAATCAGCAGTACATAAATTAATCACTCGATAAGGCAATTTTAAAGCCTGTAAAATACTCTCTGCACTGACTAGCAACGTCTCCAATTCATCAAAAGAATCTTCCGGTTTTACTAACTTCACCAACTCCACTTTATTGAATTGATGTAACCGAATTAAACCCCGCATATCCCGTCCATAACTTCCCGCTTCCCGCCGAAAACATGGCGTATATGCAGTATGATAAATTGGTAATTCTTCCCCGTTGATAATGTCCCCTCGATACAAATTAGTTACCGGAACTTCTGCGGTGGGAATTAACCATAAATCATCCTCTGCACATTTAAAACTGTCCTCTGCAAACTTGGGTAATTGTCCAGTTCCCGTTAAAGAATCAGTATTTACTAACAACGGTGGACTAACTTCTATATAGCCATTTTCAATATGTTTAGAAAGCATAAACTGAATTAATGCTCTTTCTAAACCTGCACCCGCACCTATCAAACTTACAAACCGAGTTTGGGCAACTTTTACCGCTTTTTCAAAGTTCAAAATTCCCAATTTTTCGCCGATTTCCCAATGTGGTATAATATTTGGGTTTTCGGGTTTATATTCATCTCCCCATTTTCTCACTTCTGGGTTATCATCTTCACTTTTACCAATGGGAGTAGAATCACTGGGTAAATTCGGAAGTGCTAACAGTAATTGATGAATTTGAGCTTTTAATTCTTTTTCCTGGGGTTCTAATCCGCTTAATGTGGTTTTGAGGCTGTTTCCTTCATCCTTTAAAGCCAGAATTTCTGCATCTTGAGGATTAACACCAGATTTTACCTTGTGTCCCACCAGTTTACCAATTTCATTACTCCGGGCTTGGAGTTCATTGCGTTTTACTTCCAATTCCCGTTGTTTCTGACTCAAATCTAATATAGGTTGAATCTCGTATTTGCCACTACGACTGTTCAACTTCTCTTGTACCAGTTGGGGATTTTCTCTAATTTGTTTAATATCCAGCATTGGTGAATTTCGTTAAGTTTTGTCAATTATACTTGATTGAGATGATTAATCGTAGGGGTTTAACAATGCTCATAGGTGTCAACTTAAGCTACAAATAGCTTATTTGTTTAGCTTCCAAACCCGCCCGGAACTTAAGTTCCGGTCTAATAGCCAAAGTAAACTAAAGTTTACTAAAAAATTTTCGGGTTATTTAGTCATCTTTAGATGACTTTTGCTATGAGACTGGGAATTCATTCCCAGGCGGGCTATGGGTTTTACGTTAAGTTGACACCTATGAACAATGTTAAACCCTATATACTAATATCACGTTTTTTATCTGTGTTTATCTGCGTTTATCTGCGTTTAATTATGATCAGTGACAAATTTACCAAATATCGTTGATAATTAGTTCAGATACTCTTCTCCATTACCTAAGCGTTAAGGAGTTTTCAGAAATGATGACAACTCAATCAGTTATTTTAAATATCAAAAATGTTGGTTTAAGTGATGAACAATTTTATCAATTATGTCAAATTAACGAATATTATAAATTTGAACAAACAGCTAAAGATGAATTAATTATCCTCCCTCCTTCTAATCTAATTACTGGTAATAGAGAAGCAGAATTAAATGGAAATTTGATGATTTGGAATCGTCAAACTAAGCTAGGAAAAGTATTTAGTTCTTCCACTGTTTTTACTCTACCTAATGGTGGTAAACGTTCTCCTGATGTGGCTTGGATAGCTAATGAACGTTGGGAATCTTTAACCATTCAAGAAAAAGAAAAATTTGCTAAAATTTGTCCTGATTTTGTCATAGAATTGCGTTCTCGTACAGATTCTTTAAGTCAATTACAGGAGAAAATGCAGGAATATCTTAATAGTTGTTTACGTTTAGGTTGGTTAATTGATCCTCAAAATCAACAAGTAGAAATTTACCGTCAAAATCAATCTGTAGAAATAGTATCATTACCGACAAGTTTATCGGGAGAAAATGTTTTACCAGGATTTATTTTAGAACTACCTGTTTTCAAAGATTAGGATATTACAACCACTGTCAATTATGGTTTATTAATCCGATTCATTAACCACAAAGATGCTAATAAACCTGCAAAATGCGCTGATACAGTATTTGTATTTGCCTGGACTATGAGCATATCCAAACCGCTAATAATCCGAGTGGGGTCAAATAATTGAGTAGTTGCGGCTTGAGGAGATATTGACCTAGCTACCAATGTACCAACAATCGCCTGCGCTCCCAACAGGGTGACTAATATGCCGCCTAAATTTATCCATAGTCCCAAACGTAATACTTGCACGGTTTCCGCCTTACGGGGACGATTACTAGCATTAGGGGATTCTAGTTTTTTGCCAATTCTGGTGTAGCGATAAGCCAAGTAAATACCAACGCCCAACAGAATTATGCCACAAATTGCTAAAAATACACCAAAGCCTGTGCCTGGATTATTATTGGGGCTGTTGGCTTTTTGACTAAAAATGCCAAATAATAAGACAATTATTCCAGAGATTACACCTAATACCAACTGAATCCAGAAACTAATCCAACCTGCTAGGCGAAATTGTTGGGCGATAGCCCGGATGTTAGATGATGGTGTTTCGGAGTTTTGTGACATATAAAAATTAAAAATTAAAAGTTAAAAACAACTTCCGTTTGTTGTTTGTTAGCTGTTACCTGTTTCCAGAATAATTGATAATGGTTTAAGTCTACTGAAAATTTCCGACTTAAAAATTAGTTATGGATTTTACCGTTTTGCAATCTACTTTCCTGTTAACTTTCCTCTTATCAGTTGGTTTATTTTTCTTTATACGTGCTTCAACTAAAGACCGTACAGAAATGATGCGCTTGACTTCGGATCAGGACGAAAATACATTCATGACTTCATTAAAGGAGTATTTTCGCTCTCGTGCTTATCGAGTTTTAGCGGTAGACTCTGCCAAAAATCAAGTCACCTTTGAGGGATTTGTCAGCCCTAGCTGGTTTTTAGCGGTATTTTTGACTGTATTAGCTGCTGTGGGTTTAGGTTGTTTGGCGTTGGTTTTATCAATGCTTTTTCCCGATTTTGGGCAGTTTTTTCTGGGAATAATCCTATTTTCGCCTTTAAGTGGGTTATTGTATTGGAAAAAATCTGGAAGACTTGAGAAGGTGTCACTCAAGATGGAAAATATCCTGAGTGGACAAGACTTCTCAAGTATAATTACTGTGACTGCCCATAGAGATGAACTTGCTGAGTTACAAAGGGCATTACAGCTAAAGACGCTGGACACTTGATTGATTTTTGGGGATAAAAACCAGCATTCTCCACATTCATGTAGGCTTCTGACTACAATTTTGAGTAAATCAGCAGTAGGAAGGAAAAATTTTGCTTGTGCTGTTAATCTTCCTGATGCCTGAAATGTCATAAGGAAAAATTTAAATTGGTGGACAGAGCTTGATAGTAGTCCAAATTAATGAGAGCATAAATAATTCATGCTTCATTTTTTGGATGACCTTGGCTCTGTCGCTATTCTCTTGGTGTATAAGCTGATAATAAACTGATTCATCTAACCAAATTTAGTTGATGAGGAATTAATTATGCCATGACTTGAGAGAATTCATTTAAACCCTACTGGCAAATTCAACAACAAAATTAAAAAAAGGAATTTTTGAATAAGCTGGTCAAAATTACCAGTTAATTATTCACAGATTCAGAAGTCACACTTACAAGATATGATGGTCATTTGTTGTTTAGTTACTGGCAACAGCAACAGCAACAGCAACAGGTTCTTGTGCTGTTGGTGATTCTAAAGTCCTAAGACTAGGGAACAAGAAATGATTCTCTTCTACGTATTGAGCGCCAAACAGACCTTTTTCCGCCCAGAAATAACGGTCTGTTGTATGTTCATTACGTTTTACTAGTAGCAGCGCGGGTGGCAAAATACCTTCAGCTTGAATAAATTTTCTTGCTGCTGTCACAGGTTTATCTTCGCCACTTTCAATGCTGTACTGAGGAATATGCTCAAGTATGCGCCGTCCTTCCTGTCTCCGACGACTCTTCCGCTTGCGTCTCCGTGCCAACCTATTGTCCTCCTGTTTCAAGCTATAGACTGTAGTTATGGCTACAAAATCCGTCGTCATTATATAAGTTCTATCTCAAAAAATCAATAGTTTTTAATGTTTTGATACAACTGGGGAAAAAACAATTAAAAATCAAGAATTAAAAATTAAAAAATCGCTGCCTTTTCAGCCATTACTTGTTACCTCTTCGCCCATTACCAGATTAAACTAGATAGCTATAAGCCTTGACTGGGGGCTGGGGACTGGGGACTGGGGACTGGGTAATTTTCTTCTTCCTTGCTCGGTGACTCGGTGACTCGGTGACTCCTGACTCGGTGATTCCTGACTCCTAGATTCTTTCTTCCTCCTAGATTCCTGAACTCATGCTAATGTCTGCCAGTTCTGATTTCCTTGCTCTATGTCGAGAACAAATAGCCCTGCTAACCCAAGGAATGGGGGCATCTTTTACGGTGGTTTATTTAACACAGGAACTGGTAGAAAAGCCTATAAGTGAGGCGCGACTAATTCCGGTAATGGTGTATCCAGAGACTATAGCATTAAATTCTAGTAATGAATATGGTGAACCAGAGAATAGCTATTCTGTAAGGCTTGCTAATGTTTTAGCATTCCCAAATCAGCAACCGAGGTTGTTAAAACCGACTTCTGTATCTTCTCATCCGTCGGTGGAATCGGAAACAACAGAAAAACAAAATTTACACGATGAACAGGATGAATACTTACTCAGTCATAACCAAATTGTTTTACCCCTGATTTATGAGGGTGTAATGATGGGCTTATTGGTGACTGCGAGGGACGATAGGGAATGGAATCAACGGGAAGAGGGGGAAATTGAACGCATTGCCAAAACTTTAGCGATCGCTTGCATTTTAGACCAACGGAGGGCTTGGTTACAACACCAACTCCAGCAAGAACAAATTTTGCAAGAGAGACAACGGGATTTATTAGATAATCTTTTGCATCAGCTTCGTAACCCCTTAACTGCTATCCGCACCTTTGGTAAGTTACTATTTAAGCGAATGCGACCGGTTGATCCTAATCGGGAAGTAGCAACCAGTATAGTCAGGGAGAGCGATCGCTTGCAAGAGCTATTGCAACAATTTGATCAGGTTATTGATTTAAATACAGCAGATTTAGCACCTCTACCTCTACCAGAATCAAAGGTTGTTATTAATGAAAATGTGCAAAAGCCAGTTAAACCTGCATTATTATTGCCAGGAACAGGAGAACAATTAACTGATTGTTGTCTAGCAGATTTATTAGCACCTTTATTAATATCGGCTCAAGCTATTTCCCAAGAAAGAAATTTACAATTAATTACGGAAATTTCCCACTATTTACCTTTAGTAAAAGTGAATGAAAAAGCATTAACAGAAGTGTTGAGTAATATTATAGATAATGCTTTGAAATATACTCCCCCCGGTGGAAAAATCTTAGTCCAATGTGGGCAACAAAAAGGAAATTTACAAGGTATTGCTATTAGTGATACAGGTCCTGGTATTCCTCCAGAAGATCTAGAACATCTTGGAGAAAGACATTATCGAGGTGTACAGGCAAAAACAGAAATACCCGGAACTGGTTTAGGAATTAGTATTGCTAAACAGTTAATAGCAGAAATGCAGGGAAGTATAGAGGTTTTCAGTCCGGCCATTCACTCAATTATCACATTACCGCATATCCCAGGAACTACATTTATAATTTGGCTACAGTCTGTTGATTAAGTGATAGAAGTTTTATATTTAATTGGATATATGCTTAGAGGGTGTTTGAAAAGTTTTGAATGTATAGACTGACCCCTCTCCAAACCTCTCCCCTGCAAGGGGAGAGGCTTTAAAACCC
>NZ_VIKY01000084.1:0-36072 GCF_009711925.1 Dolichospermum sp. UHCC 0352
GGGTAAACAACTCATGGAATTACATATTAATTATGAAACAGTCACACCTTATAACCTGTCTCTTATACACATCTAGATGTGTATAAGAGACAGGTAGGGGGGCAGGGGGGCAGGGGAGAATATTTTTTCACATTACCAATTACCTATTACCTATTACCAATTACCAATTACCTATTACCTATTACCTATTACCCATTACCCATCACCTATTACCTATTTTGCAGCATTGCGATGCTTCTGCAATTCACTTCTTAATAGAGCGATTTCTGCCCTTAATTCGTCAATTTCTGTCTGTAAGTCTACTGGATCTCCACCAGATGAACTATTACCTGTGGTTGTACCAGTTGCAGACGATTCCGCTGCTCGATTAGCTCGTGCCATCACTTCTTCTGTAAACTGGCGTAGTTGCTCTTTAGTTTCAGCATCAAATTTGCCTAGTTCACTCAAAGCATCAGTCAAGGCGACTTCTACGCGCTCATTAATCACTTCAGCGACTGCTCTGCCTACGAAAAAGGCTTGCACAAGGGGATTACTCATAAATTTTTGTAAAGTTGCTCCGCAAAAAGAATTATAACCTGTATATAGCCCGTAATGCTTCTATCTGAAAGTTTTCTGAGGGGAATACAGTCACTGTGGAAACATGGCATTAACTGTCTTTACATTAGCGATCGCACAACTAAATCTACGTAGACAATGTAATAATATAGTAATATAAGTTGGGTGAAGTGATCGCACAACCCAACAAAACTTTTAATAATCCATTTTTTAATTATGTCTAGACTCCTGGTAACTCAATATCAAGCCGAAGTCGAAAAAATCATTCAATATGGTGGTTCTCGCAAAGAAACTTCTATTCGTGTGGCTTTTCAAAATCTCCTCAATGAATATTGCAAACCGAGAGATTTTTTACTGATTCCTGAATTAGATTATAGATTACCAAATGGTAAACTTGTTTATCCCGATGGCACAATTAAAGATGCTTTGCGGTTAGATTGGGGTTATTGGGAAAGCAAAGACCAATATGATAAATTAGATGAAGAAATAGAAAAGAAATTAAATAAAGGTTATCCCGATAGTAATATTTTATTTGAAGATTCCCAAACTGCGGTTTTAATTCAATCTAGCACAGAAACTATGCGGGTATCTATGCGCGACGCTGAGGCAGTAGATGGAATTATTACCAATTTTATTAATTATGTGCGTCCTGAAGTTAAGGATTTTCGGGAAGCGATAGAAATTTTTAAGCAAGATTTACCCACTGTATTAAATTCTCTCAGAGATTTGATAGATTGTCAAGGGGAAAATAACACATCTTTTCAAACTGCGCGGGATAAGTTTTGGGGAATTTGCAAAGAATCAATTAACCCAGAAATCAGTTTATTTGATATTCGGGAAATGATGATTCAGCATATTTTGACGGAAGATATTTTTATCAATATTTTTAATGAATCGCAATTTCACAGAGAAAATAATATTGCGGGGGAATTACAAAGGGTAATTTCTACCTTTTTTACCGGAAGCGTGAAGAAAAACACTTTGGGAACGATTGAAAGATATTATGCAGTTATTCGACGCACTGCGGCTAATATTTATAATCATCAAGAAAAACAGAAGTTTCTCAAAGCCTTATATGAGAATTTCTACAAAGCATATAATCCCAAAGCTGCGGATAGGTTAGGAATTGTCTATACTCCCAATGAAATTGTTAGGTTTATGATAGAAAGTACAGATTTTTTAGTACATAAACATTTTGGGAAGTTGTTAGCAGATAAGGATGTGGAAATTTTAGATCCTGCGACGGGAACGGGGACTTTTATTACTGAGTTGATTGATTATTTACCAAAGCAGAGTTTAGAACATAAGTATAAACATGAAATTCATTGTAATGAGGTGGCTATTTTACCTTATTACATTGCAAATTTGAATATTGAATACACCTATAAGCAGAAAATGGGGGTGTATGAGGAGTTTGAAAATATTTGTTTTGTGGATACTTTGGATAATACATCTTTTGCGGGTAAGCAATTGGATTTGTTTGCTATGAGTGTGGAGAATACCGCAAGAATCAAAAGACAGAATGATAGAACTATTTCTGTGATTATTGGTAATCCTCCTTATAATGCAAAACAGGAAAATTTTAATGATAATAATGCTAATCGTTATTATACTGCTATAGATAAGTTAATTAAGGAATCTTATATTAAATATAGTAAAGCGCAGAATAATATTGTTGTTTATGATATGTATACTCGGTTTATTAGATGGGCTGCTGATAGACTAGGTAAAAATGGGATTATTGCGTTTGTTTCTAATAGTTCTTTTATAAATTCTATTGCTTATGATGGTTTTAGAAAAGTTGTAGCTAAAGAATTTAATGAAATTCATGTTATTGACATGAAAGGTAATGCAAGAACAAGTGGAGAAAGACGACGCAAAGAAGGTGGTAATGTCTTTAGTGATGAAATTAGAGTAGGTATAGCTGTTTATTTTTTAATTAGGAATGAAAACGCGGAAGGTTTCAAAGTTTATTATAATGAAATTGATGATTATACAGATTCAGATGAAAAGAAAAAATATTTTAGTTCCCAAAAATTTAGAGATTTAGGTTTTACTCATCTTAAACCGGATAATAATGGTAATTGGATTAATCAATCTGATAATGATTTTGATAGTCTTTTACCTTTAGTTGATAAGGATGTAAAAGCGGGTAAAGGAGAAGAAGCGGTTTTTAAGTTATTTTCTAGAGGTATAGCAACACAAAGAGATGAATGGGTTTATGATTTATCAGAAACTGCGTTAGAACAAAAAGTAAAATTTTTAATTGAAGTTTATCAAGAAACATTAAAAGATTCAAATTACCCGAACAAGGATACAATTAAATGGGATAGAGAATTAAATAAATATTTAGATAGAAGAATCAATAAAACTTTTCAACCTGAACAAATTATAAAAAGTTCATACCGTCCTTTTTATAATCAGTATTTTTACTTTGATAAGCATTTTAATGGAATGACTTATCAATGGTTTGATATTTTAAATGAAAACGATACAGAAAACAAATATATAGCTTTTTCAGCGTCAGGAAATACAAAACCCTTTCATTGTTTAGGTAGTAACACAATTATTGATTTACATTTAACCGGTGATTCTCAATGTCTCCCCCTCTACCGTTACGACAAAGAAGGAAAACGCATTGATAATATTACCGACTGGGGACTAAAACAAATTCAAACCCATTACCAAGATGAAACAATTACCAAAATAGACATCTTTCATTATACCTACGCAGTCCTACATAACCCAGCTTATCGCAGCAAATACGAACTCAACCTTAAACGCGAATTTCCGCGTTTACCCTATTATGAAAACTTCCAAAAATGGGTTAACTGGGGTAAACAACTCATGGAATTACATATTAATTATGAAACAGTCACACCTTATAACTTAACCCGTCTTGATATTCCTTTAAAAGACAATCAAAAAACACCCAAAGCAAAATTAAAAGCCGATAAAACCAAAAATAGTATTATCCTAGATGATGTTACTACATTAGAAAATATTCCGAAAATAGCTTGGGAATATATGCTGGGTAATCGTTGTGCGTTAGAATGGATATTAGATCAATATAAAGAAAAGAAACCAAAAGATCCCACCATTGCGGAAAAATTCAATACTTATCGTTTCGCAGATTATAAAGAACAGGTAATTGATTTATTAATGAGAGTCTGTACCGTGAGTGTGGAAACAATGAATATAATTAAAGAAATGGAATAATCATGTATTCTGGTAGGTTGGGTTTCAGTCAGATCCCCGACTTCTTAAAGAAGTCGGGGATCTTGTAATTCGATGCTATAATCAACAAATAACGACTTGGTGTCATATTATGATGATTACTCAAGAATTAGAATGTAGAGAAAACATCTCTCAAGATGTGATTTTTCCCCCCAGTGATTTATATAGTGATGAACCTCCCGTGGAAACAGAACTACATTTAAGACAAATAATTCTCCTTTTCAAATGTCTAGAATGGTTGTGGAAAGATAGATATGATTTCTATGCTGCGGGAAATCTCACCATTTATTATAGTCCTAATCAGAAAAAATCAGAATATTTCCGAGGTCCTGATTTCTTTGTTGTGCTAGGAACAGAACGCAAAACTCGGAAAAGTTGGGTAGTTTGGAATGAAGACGGTAAATATCCCAATGTAATTTTAGAAATTCTCTCACCAACTACAGCGAATACAGATAGAGAATACAAAAAAGAACTTTATCAAAATACTTTCCGCACACCGGATTATTTTTGGTTTGATCCTTATACACTAGAATTTGCAGGTTTTCATTTATTAGATGGAAAATATCAACCTCTAGAAGCAAATGAAAAAGGACATTTATGGAGTGAACAATTAGATTTATATTTGGGAATTCATGAGGGATTATTGCGGTATTTCACACCAGAAGGAAAGCTAGTTTTTACCCCTGAAGAAACCGCAGAACGTTTAGCAGCAAAATTGCGGGAATTAAATATAGATCCTGATACAATTTAATCTAAAATCAAATGTAGGTTGGGTTAAGCGATAGCGAAGCGCTCCGCAGGAATCGCGCAACCCAACAAAAGTTTTAATAATATGTTTTAATAATATGATGTTGGGTTTCGTTCCGATTGCTCCGCGTTCACGCAGTGTCCCGCAGGGATACGTTTACGTTCCACAACCCAACCTACGGAACTAAACTCTGTTTTTGTAGCAAAAATTAATTATAACTATGCCCTACAGTGATTTTACACTAAAAAAAGTCCGTCAGGATTTAGCGATCGCCATCCATGAAGGAGGACGGTTTTTTCCAGATGTGCCTGTTGTAAAACCTGATGATTTGCTACGTCAAGAACTAGAAGAAGGTTTACCATTGGTACTTGCAAGGGGTAGTGAAAAAGCCCGTTCTGAATGGATTATTAGCCCTGTATTAACAGCAGTTCGACGATTATTAGATCGTCAAATTAGCCTTTTTTCTGGAGAAGATTTTACCGTTGATTCTAGTATTGGACTCAATGGTATTTGTGACTTTCTGATTAGTAAATCACTAAGCCAATTAGAAATTCAAGCTCCAGTAGTTATAATTATAGAAGCAAAAAAAGAAAATCTTAATGGTGGTTTAGGTCAGTGTATTGCAGAAATGGTAGCTGCCCAAAAATTTAATGCTGCTAATAATGTCAACATTCCCATAATTTTCGGTTCTGTCACCAGTGGAACTACTTGGAAATTTTTAAAACTGGAGGGTAATTCAGTCACTATTGATATTACTGAATATCCATTGCCACCAGTTGAGCCAATTTTATCATTTCTAACATGGATGTTATCAGTAAATTAATATTGTATTTGCTGGATGTTTGAATTTGCATATCAACCTCATATTTTTAAGATCAATTACCCAGGATAATGCTTGGTTAGAAATTCTTGTGCTTCCGCTTTATCCTTAATTATACCATCTACAGTAGCAGTTAATAAATCATCAAGCATTTGCTTATATTGGGGACTAGGTTTATAACCCAATTGTTTTAAATCATTCCCATTTAATAGCGGTTGAATATTTCCCCAATTTGTTAAATATTGCCAAATCCGTCTTCTGATTTTGCGGGGACTTTGTAAAGCAATTAAAATTAAAGTCTGCAAATCATATCTTTTGAGTAAATAAATAGTTTGACTGGGTTTTTCAAAAGTCGGTAATAATGTAATTATCTCAGCTTGAATTTGAGATAATTTCTCTAATCTGACAATACTATCATCAACTAATTGCAGATTTCTAGCTACTTTTCCCCGATATTCTGGTTGTAAATAGGCAATTAATACTTCTAGACGCATTTGCCAATTTATTAAAGTTTGTTTTTTGTCAAATTTCCTTAAACAGTGTTTTAATAAATTTAATTGTCGAGAAAGTTCCACATCTAATTTTAAAGTAGGATGAATACATTGTAAAGCCCCCAAATTATCCAATAATTCTAAAGCTGATTGCCAATAATCTGCTGCTAATATATATTTTAATTCAGTTTTTAGTCGAGTTTGCAAAGCCGGAGTTTTACTATTTTCTTGACTAGTCCGATCATAAACTCCGCTATTTATGGCATAACGAATATAAGTTTCTGTTTGTGGTTCTAGAGAAAATCCAAACCGCACTGCAAACCGCACACCGCGATAAATCCGAGTCGGATCTTCAATAAAACTATTAGCGTGTAAAATTCTAACTTGCTGATTTTGTAAGTCTATAAAACCACCAAAGAAATCTAATAATTCACCAGCACGAGGAGAAGTTAACCTTAAAGCCATGGCATTAATCGTAAAATCTCGCCGATATAAATCTTGCCGAATAGAACTAGCTTCAACCTCTGGATTAGCTGCTGGGTAAGGATAAAATTCAGTTCTAGCTGTGGCAATATCCACCCATAAGGAATCTAATACTAAATCTTTATGCCATAACAAAGCCGCAGTTTGAAAAGCACCATGAATTTCTAATCTGGCATTTTGATAAATTTGCTGTAAGGCTTTAGCTAATTCTACCCCTGCACCAACGTCTGCGGTTTTATGAAAACCATCAACGACTAAATCAATATCATTAATTATCAAACTGCGATTTTCCGCTTTTGATAATAGCAAATCTCGCACTGCACCACCAACTAAATAAAGATGCCAACCGCGTTTTTCTGCTTCTTGCGATGCTGTAGTCAGTAATTGCCAAAGTTGAGGAGTAAGACGTTTTTCTAATTCCGTACTTAGTCCTAAATCCTGAGAATCTTTTTCAGTTATTGATTCTAGATTTTGAATTGTTAATTGATGTAATTCTCTTAAAATATCGGTGCGGGTGACAATACCAACTAATTGCCCATTTTCTAATACTGGTAATCTGCCAATATCATAAGTCACCATTAAAGACTCAATTTCTGGTAAAGAGGTGTCAGGGGTAATTGTCTTTAAATTACTTGTCATATAACCTTTAACTGGTGCATGACTAAATCCATGATGTAAGGCAATATCTAAATCTCGACGGGAAATAATTCCAATTAATAAATCTTGGCTATTCACTACAGATAAACCTGAATGTCCATAACGTAATAAAATCCGCTGGGCTTCGGCTATAGTAGTATCAGGGCGAATTGTCCGCACTGGAGAAGACATCAAATCTCTAGCTGTGGGAGGATGGGGAATTTGGGCTTTTAAACCATCTAATAATTGTTGTAAAATTGGTTGTGAATCTGTAGTGCGAAGATTAAAAGATGCGGCTTGAGAATGTCCACCACCACCATGAGGTTGAAATAAGGAATTAAGATTTGTTTGGGGAATTTGCGTTCTGCCAATTACTGTTAAGCGCCAATCATTTTCACCTAAAGGATATTCATTTGCTAACAGTACAGCATCGGTTTCTGTTAAATCAATAATTTCGGAAGCTAAACCTGATAAACCAGGGACAAAACCATCGGTTTTTAGTGTTAACCAAGCAATGGTATATCCCCGCAAACAAAGATATTGTAAATCTTCTAAAGCTGCACTTAACAATTGTTGTAATTGTGGTGATAAACCAGGATCACGATAAGTAGAAATAACTGATAAATTTGCCCCTTGCTGCATTAGCCAAGCCAACGCTAAAGCATCTCTGGCTGTAGATTGTTTATAGGTTAATGAACCTGTATCCACATGAATACCCAAAGCCATTACAGTTGCTTGGGCAGAATTTAAAGAAATATTATTTTTTTGCAATTCTTCTACCATTAAGGTAGTTGTCGCCCCCACTTCGTCAATATATAATTGAGTGCTGGGAATGTCTCTTTCCTGTCCAAAATGATGATCGTAAACAATGATTTCTTGGACATTGGGTAAATCGAACCAGATAGCAGCTTTACCCAAGCGATCGCGCTTTTGAGTATCCACAACCATTAAAGAGCGAATTTTTTCAGGATTTACCGAACGTCTTTCAATTAGCGGATACTCGTCACGATGTAACGCTAAAAAGTCCCGCACAGGAGGATGTGCGCCCCCAGTCAAGACAATTTTACTCCCTGGTTTGAGACAAGTTAACCCCACTGCTGCCCCCAAAGCGTCAAAATCCGCAGTTGTGTGACAAAGAATTAAATCCATATATTTTTAAGATAGGAGTCAGGAGTCAGGAGAAAGAAGGAGTCAGGAGTCAGGAGTCAGGAGAAAGAAGGAGTCAGGAGTCAGGAGTCAGGAGTCAGGAGAAAGAAGGAAGAAGGAAGAAGGAAGTAGAAGTTAGAGAATATAATTTTTATCTTAATCAATTTCCCAATCACCAATTACCAATCACCAATTACCTAAAGAAAAAACAGATTGGCGGATCAGAAGTGAGCAACTGTTACAACCAGACGTAAAATATTAATTGATCAGGTGATGCCTTATGAGTTCATAAGGTTCACTGAAAACCCTAGACTGTTTATACAGCAGCAGTTCTGGGAAAACTAAGATTTAGTTATGTTGGGAAAAACAAAATGAGCATAGTATTTCAAATCGCTTTAATATCATTAGTCTTGTTCTCCTTCGTGCTTGTGATTGGTGTACCTGTTGTTTACGCCACTCCTCAAAACTGGGTAGAATCTAAAAAACTACTCTGGGTTGGTTCGGGTATTTGGGCGGCTTTAGTCGTGTTAGTTGGTATATTAAACTTTTTTGTGATTTAGTTGAATGCTTTAATCATTCACTAACGCATACCATATACTCTATTAAGAGCAGAAAAGCTTAGGTAAAGAGTTAAACAGAAAAAATTTTCTTTTTCTAAACGACTTTTTCCTGATTGTGCTTTCCTGCTCTTCTATTTTGATGGCAGAAAAGTATATTGGTAAAGCAGTTATTGTAAATTTATTTAGAGGCAGTTATGGCAGTTTTTGAAGGAAATTTTCAGCACACCGAGTCTTTGCGCTTTGCATTGATCATTGCTCGCTTTAATGATCTTGTCACCATGAAACTCGTAGAAGGATGTAAAGATTGCTTAAAACGTCATGGTATAGATCCTGATCCAGAAGGACAGCAAGTAGACTATGTTTGGGTTCCCGGTAGTTTTGAAGTGGCCAATGTAGCCCGTCAATTAGCAATGTCTGGCCGTTATGATGCCATAATTTGCCTGGGTGCAGTCATCAAAGGACAAACACCGCATTTTGATTATGTATCATCGGAAGTTTCTAAAGGTATTGCTGCGGCCAGTTTCCAAACAGGTGTGCCGGTAATTTTCGGGATTTTGACCACAGATACCATGCAGCAAGCCCTAGAACGAGCCGGCATCAAGAGTAATCATGGTTGGGAATATGCCATGAACGCCATAGAAATGGCGACTCTCATGCGGCAATTACGCCCGAATTTAGCAGGTTAATTGGGTAATGGGTGATAGGTAATGGGTAATGGGTAATTGGTAATTGGTAATTGGTAATTGGTAATTGGTAATTGGTAATTGGTAATGACAACTGTACGGGCGAAGCATTTGGAGAACTATTTTTGGCAATGACCGATAATTTATCTTCCAAATGCTTCGCCCCTACTGACTTTACGGGCGAAGCATTTGGAGAACTATTTTTGGCAATGACCGATAATGTATCTTCCAAATGCTTCGCCCCTACTGACAAAAAAAGAATTTAATTTGGGGGTTGACAAAGCTGAATATATCTGGAATAATAAGTTTATTGGTGAGTTCGCGGGTGTAGCTCAGTGGTAGAGCGCAACCTTGCCAAGGTTGATGTCGTGGGTTCGAATCCCATCACCCGCTTTCTAGTTAAAGTTGATATATTAAAGTAACACTAAAGATTTTCCATCTCTACTAAATTGGTAGATGATGGATTTTTAGGTTAGGAGTTTGTTAGTAGACTTTCCCAGCTATATCATTAGACGTAATTTTAGAGTTTCCCATACTGATTTTCAGGAAAATTGGGGAATAATGTAAAAAACCGCCCAAGTTATTCATCTTGCTTGTGCAACCTCAAAAACCAGATAAAATTGACTTAAATACGGAATACGCTTGTCCTTGTCGTCGCAAGGGACATTTGATTCCTATCACGCTAACAGAAGCTTTCGGATGCGATCGCTGTCAGCAGATTTTTGTTGTCGAAGAAAATGGATATGTATTAGAGCAACTTTCTACTACCTATCCATATAAACGTGCTTGGCGTTGGAAAGGTAATAATTGGCAAATTGTTCAACCCGGATTAGGACAAAACTATTTGCCAGTAGCACTCAGCATTATTTTTGTGTTAGTGATTATATGGCTACCATTAGCTCTACGATTGGCTAATAGTTCCAATATCATAGCTTGGACAATTGTAGCAGTGCTATTGGTAATTCTGCCAGCACTAATGGTCTGGCTTACTTACAGACGTTAACTCCATGACAGGTGAAGTGATTGATGATTACCCCGAACCTATGACAAGTGCTAACCGCGCTTTTCAGGCTTCCCTGAAATTGGGAACGACTAAGGGGATAGATAGGAGTCGCGCTGTGTTAGCAATGGCACAAGCGATAGAAAGTGATTTTGATGAAATTCTCGAAGCTAATACTCTGGATTTAGAAGCAAGTCGAGAAATGGCAGTTCCCGAATTAATTTTGGACTGGTTGAAGCTAACTCCCTCTCGGTTGGAGAATACAATCAAAATTCTGCAACGATTGGGAGAATTATCTGATCCTTTACGACGGGTGAGAACTGCTGATTATCAACAGGAAGACTCTCAAAGCTATACTCAATTAATGCCTTTAGGGGTGATTGCCTTTATTTATGAGGCTTTCCCCGATTTAGGGGCGATCGCTGCTGGTTTTTGCATAAAAACTGGCAATAGTATTATTCTTAAAGGTAGTACGGAAGCTAGTAACTCCAATACAGCGATCGCTAACGCCTTGCAAACAGCCATTACTAAAGTCGGATTACCCGCAGGTTGTGTAGAATTAATCACCGCTGAACATGGTGCTTCAGTGCGAGATTTAGTTACCCAAGATCAGTATTTAAGTTTAGTTATTCCCTACGGACGTTCCAGTTTAATTCAACAGGTGGTCAGACAAGCAACCTGCCCAGTGTTAAAATCAGCAATGGGTAATTGTTATCTGTATTGGTCAATCAACAGTAGCTTAGAAATGATTCGCTGGATGATTATGGATAGCCATGAAAGCGAACCAGATCAAGTCAATGCCATTGAAAAAGTTTTAGTGCATCGTCAAGCCTTACCATCTTCCTTATCAGTGCTGTGGAGTAGTTTAAAAGAAAAAGGTTTTCAACTCAAAGGAGATGCAGAACTAGTTGCAGCATTTCCCCAATTGCAATTAGCCAAAGATGAAGAATGGGGAACACCGTATTTAACCAAAACAGTAGCTTTTAAGTTAGTAGATAGTTTAGAAAGTGCGATCGCTTGGATTAATCAATATAGTAGCAGTCATGCTGATAGTATTGTCACAGAGTCTTACCAAGAAAGTCGCCAATTTGCATTAGGAGTAAATAGCGCCTCCACCTACATAAATGCTTCCCCTCGTTTTTCTCGTCACTCCTCACGGGGAGAGGCTGTATTTTTAGGAATGTCCAATCAAAAAGGACATCGCAGGGGATTTATTAGTTTGGAAACATTGACGACGGTGAAGCATATTGTTCAGGGAAATGGACGGTTTTAGGGAAAATGTCTGAATCAGGATATCCAGGATTTAAAGATGAACAGGATTTTATTATTTTCATCTTCTTCATATTCTTCACATCCTGAAAATCTGAACACGGATTTAGCGAATTAAAGGATGAACAGGACTTTTAGGGAAAATGTCTGAATCAGGATTTCCAGGATTTAAGGATGAACAGGATTTCATTATCTTCATCTCATTCATATTCTTAATATCCTAAAAATCCTCAAATCCTGAGTATCCTGATTCAGACAAATTCACATCCTGAAAATCCTAAAATCCTGGAAATCCTGATTCAGACAAATTCCTATCCTGAAAATCCTTAAATCGGTGGAAATCCTGATTCAGACAAATTCCTATCCTGAAAATCCTTAAATCCTGGAAATCCTGATTCAGACAAATTCACATCCTAAAAATCCTAAAATCCTGAGTATCCTGATTCAGACAAATTCACATCCTGGATATCCTGATTCTGACAATTAAATAATATATAGTAATTTACAGGTAAAAACCATGAATACACTGTACAATTCTGATTTTTATAGCTGGACAAAAACACAAGCACAACTACTCAAAGAAGAAAAATGGGAAACACTAGATAAACTCAACTTAATTGAAGAAATAGAAACATTGGGAAGACAAGAAAGAAGAGAATTAACCAACCGTTTAGCCTTGTTATTAGGACACCTACTAAAATGGCAACATCAACCAGAAAAACGTAGTAATAGTTGGTTAGCAACAATTCGAGAACAACGGACTCAAATCAACCGAATATTAGCAGATAGTCCCAGCTTAAAATCCTATTTAGAAGAAGCCTTTTTATTAAGTTATCAAGATGGAATTAACTTAGCAGTCAAAGAAACAAACCTCCCCTATGAAACCTTTCCAGAAAATTGTCATTATGAAATCACACAAATATTAGAACCTGAATTTTTACCAGAATTGTAACCTTCTAACCTTCTTCCTTCGCGCCTTTGCACCTTAGCGTCTTTGCGCGAAACAAAATTAACTCAACCGTTCCCGCAACCATAAAGCCAACAAAGGCATAGCTAACCGATAACCATGTTCAGCATCATAAATCAAACCCTTATGCTGTAAACCAGTTAACGCCCCTTGTAGACTTCCACCCCGTGAAAGTCCATGCTTTTGAATATACTCCTTACTCTGAGGTTTATCAGTAGGATCAATAGCCAAAGACTCTAATAAATGTACCTGATTTGCTGGTAACAACATCAGCAAAGATTCATAAGTCATAGATAAATCTTTCAATAATCCGGCTATAGCCTTTTGCACATCTTCCTCCCGAATTAATCCATCTGCACAGTGCGACGCAGATAACCGCCGAATAATCGCCATCCCATCGCCAATATGTCCCTGTACTGCCTCTAAAAATAGCTGTAAAGCCTGACTATGACAATCAAAAGTAAAACCTTGCGTATGTAAAATTTCCCTCGCCCACAAGGCTAAAATATCCTTAGCTAAAGGGGCTAATTGGATAGTTTCTAGGGGATAATTAGTATCATCTGAATGTTGGCTAGACTCAGCAATGGTGGCTATTAGTACATAGCTAACATGAGGATAAGCCTTAACTTCTTTCCTAAATGTAGTTTCCCATAAACCATGACGATCCCAAGAACGAATATGGGGAAAACTTTCTAAAATCAGCAATATGCGGTGATTTAAATCAACCGCCATTATTTCCAATAAGTCTAACAAACTGGCGAAAGCTTGCCATAGTTGTTCCTGTTCCAAAGAACGAATTAGTTTTAGTTGACTTTCAGAATTAAAAGTAAAAAATTCCGAAGTATTTTCATTTAACCAGATTTGAATTTTTTCCGCTTCCCAATTTTGACTAATCGCTTCCGCTAATAGTTGCACAAATCTCTCTGCTTCTGTAGCGCGAATGCAGTCTATTTCCAAGATAACTGTATTCACCTCCTGTGCTGCACCTCTCACTAAAGTGCGTCTCCCACTACCAGGGACTCCAGTAATTAACAAATCACCATCCTTTGCCAGTATTTCAATAATCCGCTGAAACTCTACAGAACGTCCAATTAATTGTAAGGGAGTAGACAAATTTAAATTCACTCGATTCTCGCTTTTGCGTAATATATTATAATAACTATTAAGCTAAATTTAAGGGCAACTATGGTTAGTACAATCACTAAACCAAACAATATTACCCCAGAAACTACCCCCGCAGAACAGCGAGTAGTTTTCCACAATATCAGTTGGCAAAATTATCAGCAAATTTTAGCAGCATTAGGGCAAAGTCGTTCCTCTCGACTTATCTATGATCAAGGGACATTAGAAATTACCATGCCTTTAGAAGAACATGAAAGTGCTACCAGATTAATTGAACGATTCATCTGCATTTTGGTAGAAGAAATGGGTTTAAAAATTAAGACAATGGGTTCAACTACCTTAAATCGTGATGATTTACAAAGAAGTGCTGAACCGGATAACTGTTATTACATTCAAAATCAACCTCAAGTAGTTGGGAAAAAAGTTGATTTAAATGAAGATCCACCACCCGACTTAATTGTAGAAGTAGATATTACTCATACTGACATCAATAAACTTGCTTTTTATGCCAGCATGGGAGTACCAGAATTTTGGCGTTATAACGGTGAAATAGTGCTATTTTATCAACTTCAAAATCATCAATATGTTGAAGGAGAAAAAAGTCCCACATTTTCTATAATCACCAAAGAAAAACTTTATCAATTTTTGCAAGATTGCCAAATAGATGAAGTGCAAGCTAGTAAATCCTTTCGTACTTGGGTACAACAGGAAATACAGAATTAGAAATAATTGCATAGTAGGGGCGGGGTTTTCCCCACCCTGACAATTTGCTTAACTAGCTAACAGTGTCTTTTCCAAAGGAGTCCAGCGGAAAATGCGATCGCCACCTCTCTCAATTACCACCTTAACCCGTGGTTCTAACTTAGGCAAATTCATCAAATACTCAACTTCCTGATCAGAAAGAATATTTCCCTCAATAATCCACAACACCAACCCCTTAGACTTAGGAGGTAATTGTGCCAAATGAGAACTGATCATTGGTGGTAAATAATATACATCACCCACCGCCGCACCACTACTATTGCTTCTTTTGCCTAAATGTGGTGGTCTGACACCATGAACTTGCATCAGATACGCAGCCACATCACCCAGTCCTCTCGCAGTAATATGCAATGCAACATAGCCAGTCGCCCGTAATCGGCGCAGATAGCGCCCTTCATAGCCCCCCTCCAGAGGAACATAAACACCCAACGCCCCAAATTTCTCCAAATTGCGGATGAAACCGTTGCCAGTGGTAATTAGTGCCATAGATTTTTCTCCTATCCCACTTAGATATCTCTATTATTCACTCTCTAGTGGTAGATTAAGTTAAATGAAGCAGGATATTTTTCCCAATCTTGAAAATTCAAAACCGGAATATGGGTAATTTTTCCTACCTCCGCCTCAGCATCCCATCACAAAGCAAAAAAATACTAGACAAAAAGTCATGAATAGTTTATATTATTAGATTGTGACCGAATAGTATAATTAGCTAGGCATCTTTCTTATTTAGAGTTTCTAGTTAGTCCTAGCATCTGAGTTTCTAGTTAGTTTCCCTAAAAGAATAAAACTGGCTGACTCCATAAGAGACTGCTAAACTAAAAAAGCTTTCAGGTCAAATCAAGAGCCAAATTCATATTTAAGCTCTCACACCAAATCACTCCCGTAAATCCTAAAAAAATTAGGCAAAATCTTAAACAATAGTTTAGGGTATGAAAATAAGTAGTTCCTTAGCAATAATGTTGGTTTCATGGCATTATGTTAAGACTAAGGAAAAGGATACTGAGGGTCAATAACCACTTAAGTCCTGCTACCACGGTAGAGTGCCAAAGCAACTGCTTGGACAAAAGCATTGCTGCACACAGCGCAAAGCCATCAAGCCTCGCATTGGATTCCAGAAGTAATACCTTCTCCATAGAGTAGGCACTTATTCCTGTTATTGTGATTGAGTAAGTGAAAATAAACAAATTCACTAAAGCAAAAGGGACAAAAATTGTTGCGTCGCCGAGAATTTGCACTGTTTAACGCCAGTCCAAATTTCAGAGGTAAAGTTTACACTCAAGCGACAGTGACAAAAGCTGTCCCCATTCGACTTCCAAAAAAATAGAACGAAAGGAGAACCAGTAACTGTGTCTGTAGGTATTCTCGGCACCAAGCTGGGCATGACCCAAATATTTGATGAAGCAGGAGTCTCCATTCCTGTTACCGTCATCAAAGCCGGTCCATGCACCGTTACACAAGTTAAAACGAAACAGACCGACGGTTACTCTGCCATTCAGGTTGGTTATGGCGAAGTTAAACCCAAGTCACTGAACAGACCATTGTTGGGACATTTGGCTAAATCCTCCGCCCCACCAGTCCGTCATCTGAATGAATATCGCACCGATAGCACTGGTGATTATGCTTTAGGTCAAGAAATTAAAGCAGATATTTTTAGTGCCGGTGAAATTGTAGATGTAGTTGGTACAAGTATTGGTCGCGGTTTTGCCGGTAACCAGAAGCGTAACAACTTTGCTCGCGGTCCCATGTCACACGGTTCCAAAAACCATAGAGCGCCAGGTTCTATCGGTGCTGGGACAACCCCAGGTCGTGTTTATCCCGGTAAAAGGATGGCAGGACGTTTGGGCGGTACTCGTGTCACAATTCGCAAACTGACAGTAATACGAGTAGATGCAGAACGCAACTTAATCATCATTAAAGGAGCTATTCCTGGCAAACCAGGAGCTTTAGTGAGCGTCGTTCCTGCAACTATAGTTGGCAAAAAATAGTCATTTAGTCATTGGTTAGGGGCAAAAAAAGACAACTAACAACTGACAACTGACAACTGACAAAGGACACAAAGATGGTAGAGAGTGTAATTAAAAATTGGCAAGGAGAGCAAGTCGGAGAGACAAGCTTCGACCTCCGGGTTGCCAAAGAAACAACAGCGGCGCATATCGTACACCGCGCCCTAGTCAGACAAATGACCAATTCTCGCCAGGGAACTGTCAGCACTAAAACTCGTGCAGAAGTTCGTGGTGGTGGTCGTAAACCTTGGCGGCAAAAAGGCACAGGTCGCGCCCGTGCTGGTTCTATCCGTTCACCATTATGGCGTGGTGGTGGTGTGATCTTTGGACCAAAACCCAGAGATTTCGACCTAAAAATGAACCGTAAAGAACGCCGTTTGGCATTGCGGACAGCATTTGTTGGCCGTGCTGAAGATCTAATAGTTGTTGAAGAATTTAGCAACGAGTTACAGCGTCCTAAAACCAAGGATCTCGTAGCAGCATTAGCTAGATGGGGTGCAACATCAGAACAAAAGACACTGTTGATTTTGTCTGAAATAGCAGAAAACGTGCTTTTATCAGCCCGTAACATCGAAAACTTAAAACTGATTCCCGCCGACCAGTTAAACGTTTACGACTTGCTCCACGCTGACAAAATTATCGTCACATCATCAACCCTAGATAAGATCCAGGAGGTCTACAGTGCCTAAAGTAGTTGCCACCCGTGATCTACCGGATTTAGTGCGTCGCCCCATTCTCACCGAAAAAGCGACCATGCTCATGGAACAAAACAAATACGTATTTGAAGTCATTCCTAAAGCCACTAAGCCACAAATTAGAGCCGCCATTGAAGACCTATTTGCAGTTAAGGTCGTCAAAGTCAATACCGCTAACCCTCCACGCAAACAAAAACGCGTAGGTAGATTTATTGGTTATAAACCCCAATACAAGCGAGCTATTGTCACCGTTGCTCCTGGGGACGAAGAAAAAATCAGAAAAGTTCTCTTCCCAGAAGTTTAAGAATTTTAGATTAGAGATTTGCAATTGGGCTAATGAATAATTGCCAAAAAACAATTAAAAATCGAAAATCGAAATCAAAAAAATTCTGAATTAAAAATTCAAAACTCCAAAATCACTTATGGGTACTCGTTCTTATCGCCCTTATACCTCCAGTACTCGCCAAGTTATCATCTCCGATTTTGCCGAAATTACGAAAACTGAGCCAGAAAAATCATTAACTGAATCAGTTCATCGTCCTAAAGGTCGGAACAATCAAGGGCGGATAACCAGCCGTCGTCGGGGTGGCGGACACAAACAACTATACCGCATTATCGACTTTAAGCGAGATAAGCGGAATATGTCCGCTACAGTTACAGCCATTGAATACGATCCTAACCGCAATGCGCGGATCGCTTTAGTGTTGTATGAAGATGGCGAAAAACGCTACATCTTGCAAACAAATGGCATGACTGTAGGCACAAAGATAATTGCTGGACCTGAGTCTCCTATCGAAGATGGTAATGCCTTACCTCTATCGAATATGCCCTTGGGTACTAGTGTTCACAACGTCGAAATGACACCAGGTAAAGGTGGTCAAATCGTGCGGGCTGCTGGTGCAGTAGCTCAAGTTGTCGCTAAAGAAGGCAACTATGTAACCTTAAAGTTACCTTCAGGTGAAGTCCGCTTGATTCGGCGTGATTGCTACGCCACCATTGGACAAGTCGGTAATACAGATGCCAGAAACCTCAGTGCTGGTAAAGCTGGACGAAATCGCTGGAAAGGCCGTCGTCCCAAGGTGAGAGGTAGTGCCATGAACCCAGTGGATCACCCACATGGTGGTGGTGAAGGTAGAGCGCCTATCGGTAGAGCCGGTCCTGTCACACCTTGGGGTAAACCTACTTTAGGGGCTAAGACACGGAATCGCAAGAAAGCCAGCACTAAATTGATTATCCGTCGTCGCCGCAAATCATCTAAACGTGGTCGTGGTGGTCGTCAGTCCTAACATCAAATTTGACAATTGACAATTAAGCATTATCAATTATCAATTGACAATAATCCCAAATCAAAAATTGAACTATGGGTCGTTCTTTAAAAAAAGGTCCTTTTGTTGCTGACCATCTGCTCAAGAAAATTGAGAAGTTAAACGCAAAAGATGAAAAACAAGTGGTTAAAACTTGGTCGAGAGCTTCGACAATTTTGCCCTTGATGGTAGGTCATACTATCGCTGTTCACAATGGACGGCAGCACATTCCCGTATTTGTCAATGAACAGATGGTCGGTCATAAGTTAGGAGAATTTGCTCCTACCCGTACCTACAGAGGTCATGGTAAAAGTGACAAAAAATCAGGGAGATAGATCAATTAAAAATTAAAAATTAAAAATTAAAAATTAAAACATGAGAACTTTTAATTTTTAATTCTAAATTTTTAATTGACAAACATAGAGTAAGTTATGAAAATGGCAACTGACACTACTGAAGTTAAGGCAATCGCCCGCTATATACGCATTTCTCCCTATAAAGTGCGCCGTGTACTTGATCAAATTCGCGGCCGTTCATACAGAGAAGCACTAATCCTGCTGGAATTTATGCCCTATGGCGCTTGTGACCCCATCTTAAAGGTTCTCAGAAGTGCCGCAGCTAATGCCGAGCATAATGCTGGTTTAGACAGATCCAGTTTGGTGATCAGTCAAGCCTATGCCGACCAAGGACCAGTGCTAAAACGGTTTCAACCCAGAGCGCAAGGTCGAGCTTACCAAATTCGCAAACCAACGTGTCATATCACTGTTGCTGTTTCCGCGGTTGCTACTGCTGAGTAAACAGCCATACAGGCACAAGAAAATTGCGTACAGTAAGAAATTTTAGAGGAAGCTTTTGTGGGACAGAAAATTCATCCAGTCGGCTTTCGACTGGGTATAACTCAAGAACACCAATCCCGTTGGTTTGCAGAACCTGACCGTTATCCAGAACTTCTCCAAGAAGACTACAAACTCCGTCAATACATTGAGCAAAAACTAGGTAGATACGCTCAAAATAACGCTGGTATTTCCGAAGTGAGAATTGAGCGCAAAGCTGATCAAATTGACCTAGAAGTCCGCACAGCTAGACCAGGTGTGGTTGTAGGTCGTGGTGGTCAAGGTATTGAATCATTACGGTTAGGACTGCAAGGAGCCTTGGGTGGTAATCGCCAAATTCGCATTAACGTTGTTGAAGTCCAACGAGTTGATGCTGATGCTTACCTGATTGCTGAATACATTGCTCAACAATTAGAACGTCGGGTTTCCTTCCGCCGAGTTGTGCGTCAAGCAATTCAACGCGCTCAAAGAGCAGGTGTCCAAGGAATCAAAGTTCAAGTCGGTGGTCGGCTCAACGGTGCAGAAATTGCCCGCTCAGAGTGGACTCGTGAAGGTAGAGTTCCTCTCCACACCTTACGCGCTGATATTGACTATTCTGGCTGCACAGCTAAGACAGTTTACGGAATTCTCGGAATTAAAGTTTGGGTCTTTAAAGGCGAAATTATTCCTGGACAGGAACAAGCTCCCGCTCAACCAGCTAAAGACCGTGAACGTGGAGATCGTGACCGTGAACGCGAACCCCGTCGCCGACAACAACAACGTCGTCGTCAACAGTTTGAAGACCGCTCCAATGAAGCCTAGTCAATGCTCATAGTCAGTGGTAAAAAAACTGACAACTGACAACTGACAACTGACAACCGACAACTGACAAATCATGTTAAGTCCTAGAAGAACTAAATTCCGCAAACAACAACGCGGACGCATGGAAGGTCTTGCCAGCCGAGGCAGTACCCTCAACTTTGGGGACTTTGGACTCCAAGCCCAAGAACCATCTTGGATTACCTCACGGCAAATCGAGGCTTCCCGTCGGGCAATGACTCGGTATATTCGCCGGGGTGGCAAAATCTGGATTCGGATTTTCCCTGACAAACCAATCACCATGCGTCCTGCTGAAACCCGGATGGGTTCTGGTAAAGGTAACCCAGAGTTTTGGGTAGCCGTAGTCAAACCAGGCCGGATCATGTTTGAAATTGGCGGCGTTACTGAAGAAATTGCCCGCGAAGCTATGCGATTAGCTGACAGTAAGTTACCAATTAAGACCAAGTTTATTACCCGCTCTCAACCACAGGAGCAGGAGTAGTTTATGCCTCTTCCCAAGATTTCAGAAGCTAGAGAATTAAATGACGAACGGTTGGCTGAAGAAATTGTCGCTGTGAAAAGACAACTATTCCAGTTGCGCTTACAAAAAGCCACTAGACAATTAGAAAAGCCTCACCAGTTCAAACACGCACGCCATCGGCTCTCCCAATTACTGACAGTAGAAGGAGAACGGAAACGGGCAGCGAGTCTTTCAGATCAAGAACAAAAGTAGGAGATTATGGCAGTCAAAGAACGAGTTGGCTTGGTAGTGAGCGATAAAATGCAAAAAACTGTGGTAGTAGCCATAGAAAACCGCGCTCCTCACCCCAAGTACGGCAAAATCGTAGTTCAAACCCGCCGCTATAAAGTTCACGACGAAGAGAATACTTGCAAAATAGGCGACCGGGTGCGGATTCAGGAAACTAGACCCCTGAGCAAAACCAAGCGTTGGCAAGTCAAAGAAATCCTGAACATTAAAGCTACTTAGTAAACAGTTGTACCATCAGCTACAACGACCCTAGAAGAGAGACCAGTTGTGATTCAACCCCAATCTTATCTGAATGTCGCAGATAATAGCGGTGCTAAAAAACTAATGTGCATCCGCGTATTAGGTGCAGGTAACCGCCGTTATGGTGGCGTAGGCGATAGAATTATCGCTGTTGTCAAAGAGTCTTCACCCAACATGGCTGTAAAAAAGTCAGATGTTGTAGAAGCAGTAATTGTGCGTACTCGTAAAGCTATTAGTCGTGACAGTGGCATGGCTATCCGTTTTGACGATAACGCCGCAGTGATTATCAATAAAGAAGGTAATCCTAGAGGTACAAGGGTATTTGGTCCGGTAGCTCGTGAACTGCGCGACAAAAACTTTACTAAAATTGTTTCTCTGGCTCCGGAGGTGCTGTAATGGCAAAGCGCCCACAACCCAAAGTTTTTCATAAAATGCACGTCAAAACCGGTGATACTGTGCAAGTCATCGCTGGCAAAGATAAGGGTAAAGTTGGGGAAGTGATTAAAGCACTACCACAATTGAGCAAAGTCCTTGTCAAAGGTGTCAACTTTAAAACCAAGCACGTGAAACCTCAACAAGAAGGTGAATCAGGGCAAATAGTCACCCAGGAGTACCCCATTCATAGCTCCAATGTGATGCTCTATTCCACCAAGCAAAACGTCGCTAGTCGCGTTTGCTACACTTTCACCGCCGAAGGCAAGAAAGTGAGAATGCTCAAAAAAACAGGTGAAATTCTCACCAATTAAAAATTAAGAATTAAAAATTAAAAAGTTCGCAATTTTAATTTTTAATTTGGCATTTTTAATTGGAGGAAAGCGACCCTGACCAAGCCCAGGGGATATAAGGACAAACACTATGGCGAAAACACGACTTAAAACCGTATATCAAGAGACAATTACTCCCAAATTGATTACTCAGTTTGAATACACCAACGTGCATCAAGTGCCTAAGGTGATTAAGATAACTATCAACAGAGGTTTGGGAGAATCTGCTCAAAACGCTAAATCACTAGAGGCATCTATCAGCGAAATTGCCCTGATTACTGGACAAAAACCTGTGGTAACACGGGCAAAGAAAGCGATCGCCGGCTTTAAAATTCGTCAAGGTATGCCTGTAGGGATTATGGTGACACTAAGAGGCGAACGGATGTACGCTTTCTTAGATCGTCTGATTAACCTGACACTACCCAGAATCAGAGACTTTCGCGGTGTCAGCCCCAAAAGCTTTGACGGCCGTGGCAACTACACTCTAGGTGTGCGGGAACAGCTAATTTTTCCAGAAGTGGAATATGACAGAATCGATCAAGTCCGGGGTTTAGATATTTCTATCATCACCACGGCAAAAACCGACGAAGAGGGCCGCGCCTTACTTAAGGAAATGGGAATGCCCTTTCGCGATCAATAAGTTCATCTAAAGAGGGAACGATGGCGGCTAACGACACAATTGCAGATATGCTGACGCGCATCCGCAATGCCAATATGGCAAGGCATCAAACTACGCAAGTACCAGCTACAAAGATGACTCGTAATATTGCCAAGGTACTGCGAGAAGAAGGCTTCATTGCGGAAGTTGAAGAAGCAGGAGAAGGAATTAAGCGGAACCTAGTTATTTCCCTGAAATACAAAGGTAAAAATCGCCAACCCCTAATCACTGCCCTAAAACGAGTGAGTAAACCAGGTTTGCGTGTTTACTCCAATAGAAAAGAATTACCAAGAGTGCTAGGCGGTATCGGTATTGCCATTATTTCTACATCCAGTGGGATTATGACTGACCGCGAAGCACGCCGCCAAAATCTAGGCGGTGAAGTGCTTTGCCACGTTTGGTAGTCGTCATTGGTCATTGGTCATTGGTCAGTGGCAAAACAACCAACAACTGACAACTGACAAAAAACAACTGACAAAGAACAAAAAATCATGTCTCGTATTGGTAAACGTCCAATTACCATTCCCGCCAAAGTGCAAGTGGCGATTGATGGTGTCAAAGTAGTAGTGAAAGGTCCTAAAGGCGAACTTTCCCGTCAACTACCTAAAAATGTCATAGTCTCCCAAGAAGGAGAAACATTGATAGTTACTCGTCGGGATGAAACCCGTACCTCCAGACAAATGCACGGTTTGAGCCGCACCCTAGTGGCCAACATGGTGGAGGGAGTATCCCAGGGTTTTCAACGTCGCTTGGAAATCCAAGGGGTTGGTTATCGCGCCCAACTTCAAGGCAGTAACCTAGTTTTAAATATGGGTTATAGCCATCAAGTCCAAATTGAACCTCCAGCAGGAATTCAATTTGCGGTAGAAGGGACAACTAATGTCATAGTCAGCGGTTATGACAAAGAAATTGTCGGCAACACAGCAGCTAAAATTCGTGCCGTTCGTCCACCTGAACCCTACAAAGGTAAAGGTATTCGCTATGCAGGTGAAGTGGTCAGACGCAAAGCTGGTAAGACTGGTAAGGGTGGTAAGAAGTAAATATGAAACTTACACGCAAAGAATCAAAACAACGTCGTCATCGGCGCGTTCGTAGCAAAGTCAACGGTTCCCCAGAACGTCCACGTTTGTCCATATTCCGATCCAATGAGCATATTTATGCTCAATTGATTGATGATGCCAAGCAGGAAACTATAGTAGCGGCATCAACCGTAGAACCAGAATTGAAATCTAGCATCGCTTCCGGTGCCAACTGTGACGCATCAGTGCAAGTTGGTAAACTGGTAGCTGTCCGCGCCCTAGAAAAAGGCATCACTAAAGTCGTTTTTGACCGTGGTGGCAACCTCTATCATGGTCGCGTCAAAGCCTTAGCCGAGGCGGCACGCGAGGCTGGTTTAGATTTCTAAGTCCGTCAGTAGTCAATAGTCAGTAGCAACTGACAACTGACAACTGACAACTGACAACTGACAACTAAAAGAGAGCATTGATTATGGTAACCGGTCGTCGTAAAGCAAGCCGTACAAAAAAAGAAGAAACCACCTGGCAAGAGCGAGTTATCCAAATCCGCCGGGTGAGTAAAGTCGTCAAAGGTGGTAAAAAACTCAGCTTCCGTGCCATTGTCGTCGTCGGTAATGAACGTGGACAAGTTGGAGTCGGAGTTGGTAAGGCATCAGATGTAATTGGTGCAGTTAAAAAAGGTGTCGCTGATGGTAAAAAACATCTAATTGACATCCCAATCACCAAATCCAATTCTATTCCTCACCCCATTGATGGTGTTGGTGGCGGTGCTAAAGTCATGATGCGCCCAGCCGCACCAGGTACAGGGGTAATTGCCGGGGGTGCTGTACGGACTGTATTAGAGTTAGCAGGAATACGTAATATTCTCGCTAAACAACTAGGTTCAAACAACCCTTTGAACAACGCCAGAGCAGCAGTCAACGCTCTATCTACCCTGCGAACATTAAGTGAAGTTGCTGAAGATCGCGGTATCGCCATTGAGAAACTCTATATTTAGTCAGTCTTTGTATCAGATTCTCAATCTAAAATCCAAAATCTAAAATCTAAAATCACAAACCAAAATGAGACTTAATGATGTTAAGCCCCAAAAAGGCTCTAAAAAACGCCGTAAGCGTGTAGGTAGAGGTATTTCTGCTGGACAAGGTGCTAGTGCTGGTTTAGGGATGCGTGGTCAAAAATCCCGTTCTGGTAGTGGGACAAGACCAGGTTTTGAAGGTGGTCAACAGCCATTGTACCGCCGGATACCTAAACTCAAGGGTTTCCCCCTGATGAACCGGAGAATCTACACTACGATTAATGTAGAGAAATTAAATGATTTACCTGCTAACTCAGAGGTAACATTGGAATCCTTAAAAGCAGCGGGGATCTTAACCACTGTTAAAGGCCAATTGAAAATTTTGGGGAATGGGGAATTGAATGTTCCTCTTCAGGTAAAAGCTGCTGCTTTCACAGGCCAAGCTCGAATCAAAATCGAGGCTGCTGGTGGAAGTTGTGAAGCTGCGTAAAAGTCTGAACTATGATTTTTATGATTAAGATGATTTATATGATTAGGATGATGAATGTGATTAGGATAATCATCTTCATCAAATAAATCACAAAAATCACAGTTCAGACGGCTTAATCATCTTCATCATCATGAATCACGTAAATCATAGTTAGGACTTCAAAGGTAAAACTCTATGATCAGTCGAGACAAAGCCCCAACAGCTCAAGAAACTTTTATGCAGATGGCGCAAGCAGCCGGACTGAGAGGTAGGCTGCTTGTCACTGTCGGTATTTTAATTTTGGTTCGCCTGGGTATCTTTTTGCCTGTCCCAGGAATTGATAGACCTAAGTTTGCTGAAGCTATATCGGGCAACAATTCCATCTTTGGTTTATTGGATATATTCTCTGGGCGGGGACTCTCTACTTTAGGTGTCTTTGCTTTAGGGATTTTGCCCTTTATTAATGCGTCCATTATTATCCAATTACTCACTTCTGCTCTGCCATCTTTAGAAAATCTCCAGAAAAATGAAGGCGAAGCAGGTCGGCGGAAAATATCACAAATTACCCGCTATGTGACTGTAATTTGGGCAATTATTCAAAGTGTGGCTTTTTCGGCATTATTTCTCCAACAATTTGCCAAAACACCAGGTCCGATATTCGTAGCAGAAACGGCGATCGCTCTCACTGCTGGTTCAATGTTCGTCATGTGGGCATCTGAACTGATTACAGAACGGGGTATTGGTAATGGGGCATCTTTGTTGATTTTTGTCAACATTGTGGCATCTTTACCCAAGTCTCTCGGCGATACCATTGACTTGGTACAAGTTGGTGGACGGGAAATAGTCGGGCGCGTCATCGTTCTTGTAGTGGTTTTTATGTTCACAATCGTGGGTATTGTGTTCGTACAAGAAGGAATGCGCCGCATCCCCATTATTTCTGCCCGTCGTCAAGTAGGTAGAAGAGTTTTAGCAGAACAGCGGAGTTATTTACCCCTACGTCTCAACTCTGGTGGGGTAATGCCGATTATTTTCGCAGCCGCAATCCTGAGTTTGCCACTTTTAGTCGCCAATTTCACTAAGAATCCCGAATTAGCAAACATTGTTAATACCTATTTAAGTCCAGGTGGTTCTGCACCTTGGGTATATGCTCTCGTTTACTTAACTTCCATTGTTTTCTTCAGCTATTTCTATTCTTCGTTGATTCTCAACCCAGTAGATGTGGCTCAGAATTTGAAAAAAATGGGTTCTAGTATTCCCGGTATTCGTCCCGGAAAAGCTACTAGTGAGTATATTGAACGGGTGACAAACCGACTTACTTTTTTAGGAGCTATCTTTCTAGGTTTAGTGGCAATTATTCCCACGGCCGTAGAAAGTGCCTTAAAAGTTCCCACCTTTAAAGGACTGGGGGCAACATCTTTGTTAATTTTAGTCGGTGTGGCAATTGATACGGCTAAACAAATCCAAACTTACGTCATCTCTCAGCGTTATGAAGGAATGGTGAAACAATAGTGACGCGATTAATCTTCTTGGGACCACCGGGTGCTGGTAAAGGAACTCAAGCTCAAACCTTGGCTGCATTTTTGCAGATTCCCCATATTTCTACAGGTGACATTTTACGTCAAGCTATTCAAGAGAAAACAACTTTGGGAATGCAAGCCCAAAGTTTCATGGATAAAGGCGAATTAGTCCCCGACAAATTAGTAGAAGATATGGTGAAAGAACGCCTGCAACAATCAGATACTAAAACAGGTTGGATTTTGGACGGCTTTCCTCGTAAAGTTACACAGGCAGAGTTTCTAGCAGAATTACTGAAAAGTCTAGGACAGGGTGGTGAAAAGGTAGTTAATCTGGATGCACCAGATGAAACTGTCATTACTCGGCTACTAGGACGCGGACGAAAAGATGATACTGAAGAAGTGATTCGTCGGCGCTTAGAAGTTTACCGCGATGAAACTGCACCCTTAATTAACTATTTTACAGATCGCCAAAAACTCCTCACAGTCAACGGTAATCAGTCCCAAGAAGAAGTTTTTACTGATTTGAAAAATATCATAGCTGCTTAAAGAAACTCAGGGGCAGCGGTCTATGTCGGCAGAGAGAAAAAATTTTTCCATTGCCTTATTACCTCGCCCCTATCTTCCAAGCCAGGCGCGAGTCAAATCTTGTTCTTCTCACAAGTGATAAAATTTGACTGATAGGTGTAACACAAATTAAATGCACCAAAAGCAGCCAATCAAAAAAGTTAAAAATTATCTTCAAAAGTCCCTAGGGCATAGGGCTTTAAAGCTCAGTTAATGTCCTCGTAGAGGAGTCGCTGAGAAACCCATACTCACCTGTTCGCGCAAGCGTGCCCCAAGGCATAAGGGAGTGTGTGGAGTATGTCACCTAAGATGTATTAATAACTGTTGATATATTTCTCCAATTATGCTCTTTATGCCCATAAAAGTGTACAAGGACAATAGGAGATTGTTGAGTTGAGGAAAAAACTTGTCTAAGCAAGATTTAATTGAAATGGAAGGGACTGTCACCGAATCGTTGCCTAATGCAATGTTTCGTGTTGACTTAGATAACGGCTTTAATGTCCTGGCACACATTTCTGGGAAAATTCGCCGTAATTACATCAAGATTTTACCTGGCGATCGCGTCAAAGTTGAATTAACACCCTACGACTTAACCAAAGGTAGAATCACCTATCGCCTGCGGAAGAAATAAAATCAATAACAGAGAATCTTACCATACATAAATCAACTGGTCTTTTTCTAGTTACATAACTGAAATATTTCTTCTAGAAATGCTATAATTTACTATTTGGAGTCAATTTTAAAGGCATGAAAGTCAGAGCCTCAGTTAAGAAAATTTGTGAAAAGTGCAGCGTGATCAAGCGTCGTGGTCGCGTGATGGTGATTTGTGAAAATCCCAAACACAAACAACGCCAAGGATAGAAACTATCTATCAAAGCAAAGTTAAACCCGCGACCATGAAATGGCTAAAGCCACAAAATCGCACTTTGCTAACTGCAACTACGAAAACAATAGGGAGAGATTCATTGTGGCACGGATTTCCGGCGTAGACCTTCCCCGCGATAAGCGTGTAGAAATTGGTCTAACATACATTTACGGAATTGGCTTAACTAGATCACATCAAATTCTCGCAGCTACTGGCGTAAATCCAGATATCCGCGTAAAAGACCTATCTGATGCTGATGTAGCTGCCCTCAGAGGAGAAATCGAAAGCAACTATCAGGTTGAAGGAGATTTACGTCGTCTAGAAGGACTAAATATTAAACGTTTAGTTGACATTGGCTGTTACAGAGGGCGTAGACACCGCATGGGCTTACCAGTGCGTGGACAAAGAACCCGTACCAACGCTAGAACCAGACGCGGTAGAAGACAGACAGTGGCTGGTAAGAAGAAAGCCCCTGGCAAATAACTTTTCTAAACTTGCTGCAATTAGCAAGTTGTACCTTAAATTCACTAAAGAAATATGGCCAGACAACCAACGAAAAAATCCGGGAGCAAAAAGCAGAAACGGAACGTACCCAATGGGGTTGCCTACATTCAGTCTACCTTCAACAATAGCATTGTCACGATTACCGATCAAAATGGAGATGTTATCTCCTGGGCAAGTGCTGGTTCTAGTGGATTTAAAGGGGCAAAAAAGGGAACTCCCTTTGCTGCACAAACCGCTGCTGAAAGCGCAGCTAGACGAGCCACAGACCAAGGAATGCGGCAAATCGAAGTCATGGTGAGTGGTCCCGGTGCAGGTAGAGAAACCGCTATTCGGGCGCTTCAAGGTGCAGGATTGGAAATTACACTCATTCGAGATATTACCCCAATTCCCCACAACGGTTGCCGTCCACCCAAGCGCCGTCGAGTTTAAACAGAACCTATTGGGTAATCAAGCCAAAAGCTAGAACCCTTGGGAAATCATCAACAATGCCCTCTGTGGCTGGTAATTTTGAACTATTTTCCCCAAGCGAATACTTGTTGAATTTAGACGCGTGGGGTAAATAAGTTCGCTTTCAAGAAAATTTGAGAAGCAATTAATTTGTCTTCTAGCAGCACCTTAACAAGGGAGGCTACTCCGTGGCTCAGTTTCAAATTGAATGTGTAGAGTCTAATGCTGAGGAAAGTCGGAGCTATTACAGTAAGTTCGTTCTAGAACCCCTAGAGCGCAGTCAAGGGACAACTGTTGGTAACGCGTTGCGGCGGGTTTTACTTTCTAACTTAGAAGGGACATCAGTAACAGCGGTGAGAATTGCTGGTGTTAGCCATGAGTTTGCGACAGTTCCAGGGGTAAGAGAAGACGTACTAGAAATCCTCATGCGAATGAAGGATGTCATTCTCAAGAGTTATTCTTCTCAACCCCAAATTGGTCGCTTACTCGTGAACGGCCCAGCAACAGTTACTGTAGCGCATTTCGACTTACCTAGTGAAGTAGAAGTGATTGACCCGACCCAGTATATCGCCACCATTGCTGAAGGTGGAAAACTGGAAATGGAATTTCGGATTGAGAAAGGCAAAGGCTACAGGACTGTAGAACGAGGCAGAGAAGAAGCCACATCTTTGGATTTTCTCCAAATTGACTCAGTGTTTATGCCCGTACGGAAAGTCAACTATAGTGTTGAAGAAACCCGTGACGATGGTTCTTTGAAAGACCGACTACTGTTGGAAGTATGGACTAATGGTAGTATTTCTCCTCAAGAAGCACTATCATCTGCCGCTGGAATTTTGGTAGATTTATTCAACCCATTGAAAGATATCTCCTTAGAACCAACGGATACAGGTTCAGATATCCCAGATGATCCCACCGCGCAAATTCCGATTGAAGAATTACAGTTATCTGTCAGAGCTTATAACTGTCTCAAACGCGCTCAAGTAAATTCCGTAGCCGACTTATTGGATTACACCCAAGAAGACCTTTTAGAAATCAAAAACTTTGGTCAAAAGTCAGCAGAAGAAGTAGTGGAAGCTTTACAGCGTCGCTTAGGTATTACTTTACCTCAAGAAAGAAGCTCTAAGCCTAGCTAAATCAAAACCATTAATAATTCACTCTTTGCATTATTATGCGCCATCGTTGCCGAGTCAAAAAACTTAGTAAACCAGCGGATCAACGTAAAGCTCTTCTCAGAGCCTTGACAACAGAGTTGGTACGTCATGGTCGAATTACTACAACTTTAATCAGAGCTAAAGTTGTTCGTAGTGAAGTAGATAAAATGATTACCCTAGCTAAAGATGGATCTTTAGCATCACGTCGCAAGGCGTTAGGTTATATCTACGACACAGCCCTGGTTCATGCACTATTCGAGCAAGCCCCAACTCGGTATGCTGGCCGTCAAGGTGGTTATACTCGCATTCTGCATACCGTCCCCCGTCGCGGTGATCATGCTGAAATGGCGATTATTGAACTAGTTTAAAGTTATTAGTCATTAGTCATTGGTCAGTAGCAAATAAAAAACAACTGACAACTGACAACTGACGACTGACAAACAACTATGTTAGAAAGCAGCCAGCATAATTCTACTCAGCGAGTAGCCTTGGTTATTCAGTACATAGGTACTCATTTTCACGGCTGGCAAAGACAAAAAGGACAGCGCACTGTCCAGGAAGAGATAGAAACAGCTATAGCCACTGTTCTAGGGTATCATGTGACACTCCACGGAGCAGGTAGAACTGATTCTGGAGTCCATGCTGCCGCTCAAGTAGCCCATTTTCAAGCTACAGGTTCAATTCCTGCTCACAGGTGGGCAAAGGTTCTCAATAGCTATTTGCCCCCAGGGATATTGATCAGGGCATCAGCAGGTGTAAGTGAAAGTTGGCACGCTCGTTTTAGCGCAGTTTACCGACGATATCGCTACACTATCTACACTGAAAATTTACCGAATTTATTCGCGCAACCTTTCAGTTGGCATTATTATTATGCCCCCTTGGATGCAGACTTAATTACATCTGCCCTGAAACCGCTACTGGGAAAACACCATTTATCTGCTTTTGAACGGGCTGGGTCAGCGCGATCGCATTCCTGGGTAGAAGTGCAAGCAGTAGAATGCCGTCGTAGTGGAGCATTTATCCATATTGAAATTCAGGCTAATGGATTTTTATATGGCATGGTGCGGCTATTAATCGGAATGGTAGTACAAGTAGGTTCTCGTCAGCGGACTCTAGATGACTTCACCGACATCTGGCAACAAGAACGCCGGGAAGAAGTGAAATATTCTGCACCTGCTCACGGGTTATGCTTGTTGAGAGTCGGTTATCCCGATTTTCCCTTTCCGCCAAAAATTTGGTATGACACCCAACCATACCTAGTCATGGGTCATGACAATTGACAACTAACAACTGACAATTGACAACTAACAACTGACAATTGACAACTGACAACTGACAACTGACAACTGAAAACTGACAACTGACAAAAAAAATGACTAAAACCTACCTTCCCCCTCAAGCATCTATTGAGCGCGATTGGTACTTAGTAGACGCTACAGATAAACGTCTGGGTCGTCTTGCTACCGAAGTTGCAATGATCCTCAGAGGCAAAAAGAAACCTGAATTTACACCCCATATGGATACAGGGGATTTTGTCATTATTATCAATGCTGAGAAAGTGGCAGTTACAGGTAAAAAGCGCACCCAAAAAGTTTACCGTCGTCATTCCGGCCGTCCTGGTGGGATGAAAACAGAAACTTTCGCTAAGTTGCAACAGCGCTTACCCGAAAGAATCCTTGAACACGCTATTAAAGGTATGTTACCTAAAAATAGTTTGGGTAAGCAATTATTTACCAAGCTGAAAGTGTATGCAGGCCCAACTCATCCTCATGCAGCACAACTACCCAAAGAAATCACAATTAGTACAATTCCTGGAGAAAATTAATGCAAGTAGCAGAAACTACTAGCGGTCGTGCCGTTTACTGGGGTACTGGTCGCCGTAAATGTTCAGTTGCTAGTGTCCGTCTAGTTCCCGGTGAAGGGAAAATGACTGTTAATGGCAAAGATGGAGATTTGTATTTCCAATTCAATCCCAACTACTTAGGAGCTATTAAAGCACCTTTGGAAACCTTGGGATTAGAAAGCGAATACGACATTTTGGTGAAAGCCGAAGGTGGTGGCTTAACTGGACAGGCTGATTCTATTCGTCTAGGAGTTGCCCGCGCTTTGTGTCAACTTGACCCAGATAACCGTTCACCGCTGAAAACTGAAGGCTATTTAACTCGTGACCCACGAGCTAAAGAACGGAAGAAATACGGTTTGCACAAAGCCCGCAAAGCACCTCAATACTCCAAACGTTAAGATAGGAGTCAGGAGTCAGGAGTCAGGAGTTCAGAAGGAAAAACTTTTACCCAGTCCCCAGTCCCCAATCCCCAATCCCCAGTCACAATTTATATAGATTCGCAACAAAAAAACAATGGCTAAACCTGATATTCATCCCAAATGGTATCCAGATGCTAAAGTCTACTGTAATGGTCAAGTAGTTATGACCATTGGTGCTACCAAACCCGAATTACACGTAGATGTTTGGTCTGGAAATCACCCCTTTTACACTGGTACTCAGAAAATGATTGATACTGAAGGCCGTGTAGAACGCTTCCTCCGTAAATATGGTATGTCCAGCACTCAAACTGAAACTGAAACTCAAACTGGCGACGATAATCAAAAGTAGCTGGTTGGCTGTAACTATTGATAGCATGGCGGAAGCCATAGACGACCCTGCATAGTGCTGGGTCGCTTGTCATTTAATGCAGTAGCCCACTTGTTATTTTTTAGGAGCTTATGTAGTCATCATGGCAGAAATATATTTACTGGATAAACTTAAATCTGTTGAACAAACATTTAATGAATTAACACGCCGTTTAGCCGATCCTGATACCGCTAGTAATCCTGATGAGTATCAAAAAATTGCCAAGTCTCGTTCTTCCTTGGAAGAGGTAGTTGATACCTATGAAACTTGGAAAACAACCCAAGATGAATTAGTAGGAGCGCGTCAGATCCTCAAAGAGTCAAATAGCGATCTAGAGTTGCAACAAATGGCAGCATTAGAAGTCAGCGAACTAGAGGAAAAGCTGGAATATCTGGAAAATCGCTTAAAAGTGTTGCTGATACCCCGTGACCCCAACGATGACAAAAACATTATGTTGGAAATTCGCGCTGGTACTGGTGGTGATGAAGCTAGTATCTGGGCAGGGGATTTACTGCGGATGTATTCTCGCTATTCTGATGTCCAAGGTTGGAAGGTGAAGCTGGTCAGCGAATCTTCGGGTGAAATGGGCGGGTATAAGGAAGTAATTCTAGAAATTCAAGGTGATAGTGTTTACAGTAAACTGAAGTTTGAATCTGGTGTACATCGTGTACAGCGCGTACCAGCAACGGAATCTGGGGGAAGGGTTCACACTTCTACTGCTACTATAGCAATTATGCCAGAAGTGGATGAGGTGGAAATCCATATTGACCCGAAAGATATTGAAATGAGTACGGCGCGTTCTGGTGGTGCGGGTGGACAAAACGTGAACAAGGTGGAAACAGCCGCTGATTTGTTCCACAAACCGACTGGGATTCGGATTTTCTGTACGGAAGAACGGAGTCAGTTACAGAATAAGGAACGGGCGATGCAAATTCTCCGGGCTAAGTTGTATGAGTTGAAATTGCGAGAACAACAGGATGCTGTGACTTCCATGCGGCGCTTACAAGTGGGTACAGGTTCTCGTTCTGAAAAAATTCGCACTTACAATTATAAAGATAGCCGGGTGACTGACCATCGTTTAGGTCAAAATTTTACCCTTAACCCTATTTTGGAAGGTGATATAGAGACGGTAATTCAATCTTGTATATCGCAAGATCAACAAGAACGGTTAGCAGAATTAGCCGCTTCTGGTTCTAGTAGCTAATTTACCTCATAAATATCTTAGAAAACCGCTTGTTGTTATTTTTTGCACCCACAGGCGGTTTTCTGATGAGCATAGAAAATAGACGATATTGAGTTTTTTAACTGTATCTAAAGTTTAAGGACTAAATACCTTAAACCATCTATTTAGAACTGTATTGATTGTTTGTTTAATTTGATGGTTGCGATTCCATCTTTGAAAGGCGATTTCGTAATCTTCACCTTGGGTTTGAAAAGTATTCCAAATATCTAAGGATATGGCTAATCCGCAACCTAGTAAGATATAAAGTGACCAAGAAAGACCGCCACTAATGGCATCCATTGCTAGGAAAAAAATATTAATAATTGCGTAATTTCCTAACCGTTTCTTAAATTTACTTTGACGATAAAGATTAAAAGTTTTACGTTGTTCAACTTCGCTTTGTTTGACTAACCAATCTCGTTCCGCTTGTTGCAATGTATCAGGTGATATTTGTAACTCTGTGGCAATTTCCACTATCTGCTGATAAGAAAATTCTTGATCATTATCGTCTACTTGACGGGCGATCGCTAATTGCAGAATTTGCTGGACATCATCTTGACTGTAGGAACGCAGGCTGTCAGAGTTAAATGCTGTCATAATTGTTACTCAAATAATAGTTTTAATAGAGAACCACGCTACCATCAGCAATATTTACACCATTTCTAGGTTAGCAAATTTAAACCAATCTGGTGTTCAATTAGTTATGGTTGGGAAAAAGATATATAGCCCTTATTAGATGAGGCAAGGGCGCAGGGGCTGCGCTCCTACGGGTTTTCAAGCAGCATTATTATGAAAACTTTTTTATTCATCTCCTGTGGAATCTAATTTAGCCACGCATAAGAGATTATTCAAGGCAATCGTTAATCATACATATATCCATTACCAAGAAGTCAAAAAATTCCATCCTTCTTTTTCGTCTCCTTCCTCTTCTCCTTTTGAAGTGTTGACATTTTCTCCTTGAAGTACATGATTGTATTCTCCTGAATCAACCCATTTTAATAATTCCCCTGTCCGCATAACTAACCAAGAAAGATTAGAATCTGAATAACTTAATATTTTCGTAACTTGATCTAAACTATCAACACTATTAGCAGCAAATTCGCGGGATTGAACGAGGAAATCTTCGATCACATGAGGAGTTAAATACTCTTCTGGCAAACCTGCAAGTTTCATCAGTGCGGTAGTTGCCACATCAATATCCTGACAAGCTAATAAACCAGCCCGGTCAGCAGTGAACTTTGCCATCATTACCCAATTATATAACGCTAATTCTACACCACTAGCTATCAATCCTCCTAACCCTAATGTGGTACTGCTTAACCACATTTTCAATGCTGGCATCACAATTGATATTTGATGATAAATTATATGCTGACTTTTAATGCGAGCAATTTCATATCCAAAAATAAACAGTAATTCATCATAATTTAACCATTCCATTGCTTCAATATTGATACCAATAATAGGTTTTTCTACGCCAATAATATAGGTTCTAATATGTCCTGTCCCTCGAAATAAATACAATTCAGGAATAGTTGTCACATCAAGAATTTGGCAAGCTTCTAATAATGGTTGATACAATTGGGGAAAATTTCGCGGTGTGACTCTGATTTCACTAGCAATACTTTGTAATCTCAGTAAACGATCAATACCATATTCGTTGACTTTTTTGAGCAAAGGAGAGATACCGGGCATACTTTGTAAAGAAGCTAAGGCTTTTTTATCGAAGGGGTGTTCGTAGGCTGTTGAACTAAGTCCAGTTAATATTTTTTTGGTCATGGGTAGTAATTTTAATTAAATCGGTTGATTCGATAGATTCGATAGATTTTATAAAAAAGATAAAATCCAGGGAATAAATTCCCTGTCTCATAGCTAAAGTCGGTTAAAACCGACTATTTTTTCTTTATTTATGCTATTGAGAACATGAAATTTGATTTTTAGTTATAGGACTTTCGCAAAACAGAATCAAATTGTAGGTAATAACCTGCGGGAAGCAAGCTACATGAATTACCCTTAGAGGATGTTTGAAAAGTTTTGAATGTATGGACTGACTGACCCCTCTCCAAACCTCTCCCCTGCAAGGGGAGAGGCTTTAAAACCCCCATTCCCTTGCAGGGAAGGGGGGTAGGG
>NZ_VIKY01000085.1:0-1081 GCF_009711925.1 Dolichospermum sp. UHCC 0352
AAATGGGCGCAAGTCTATCAATTGGTATAATTCGCTCAGATTCTTTTAATAGCTTCATAAGATAAACCAGTTGATTCTGCAATAATTTCTATAGCTATATTTTGCTCTTTCAATGCTTTGGCAACCTTCTCAATACCCTTCTCAATGCCCTTTTCAATGCCGACCTTCTCACCTTCTTCAAAGGCTGTATCAAATACATTTTTCACTTCTAAATACTGGACTAAACTCTTCTTATATTGTTCATACTGCTCCACATTTAAGTGAGATATTTCCGCTATTTCAAACCCTTTCTGAAATATTGGTTCATTTAATATCACGGGTATATGATTAAAACTTTCTAAGTTCTTCAAAAAATACAACCATTTATCAAAATGCGTTATTAATTCATTTTCTTGTTTATTGAATAACGGCATTTGTAAGAATTTAAAGTTTAACTTATCAAAGAAAATATCACCATCTTGATCTTTTAGACATACATCGCGCCTAAATTTAGATGTTGTATTTTCATCATACTCAAAATCTAAAATGGCGATAAAATAGACGGGTAGTAAAAAGAAATTCCAATCGCCTTTTTCTGATTGTTCACGAATGGGGAATGTGGAATAAAATAAGGCTCTATCTTTGAAATGCTTGATTTTTGCTTTTTGCATTTCCACGATAAACTTATCACCAGTTTTACTTTCGCAATAAATATCAAATATGGCTTTACGTTCTGCTATGGTATCAGCTAGATTTTCTGGATTTTTAAAGGTTAATTGTTGAATTTGATGATGTATTGGTAGAAGTTGGTTGAGAAAATCCATGAGTAGATCTTTACTGCCTTCTTCTCCGAACAGTTTCTTAAAACCGAAATCTGTATAAGGATTAAAGTATTTTGCGGACATAACTACTCCTTCAAGATTATTTTAATGAAATACTCGCTGAATAACTATGTATTTAGAAAACTCTGTCTAATATTTCCTGTATAGCACAAAAAATGGGCGCAAGTCTATCAATTGGCATTATTCGCTTAAATTCTTTGAATAACTTCATAAGATAAACCAGTTGATTCTGCAATAATTTCTATAGCTATATTTTGCTC
>NZ_VIKY01000086.1:0-3828 GCF_009711925.1 Dolichospermum sp. UHCC 0352
ACACTACAGTCCATCATTTTTATCTTGACAAACTACTAGTTTTGAGAAAGTTCGCTTTTTCCCAAATCTTAGAGTCAGCATTCATGGCCATAAATTTTCCAGAAACCCCATTAGTCACGAAAAATCGCTCGGAAATAGACAGAAATCTAGATCGGAGCTTTATTTGGTTAACTCGAATTTTTGCCCTAGCAATTGCTGGGATTTTATTATGGATTACCTTGCAAGTTGCTATTGCGGCCAGTCCAGCGATCCAAAAATTCGGGATTAATTTCTTAATCACCAGCAATTGGAACCCTGTTAATAATGAATATGGGGTATTACCTGCGATTTATGGGACTCTCATGAGTTCTTTAATCGGACTAGTTTTAGCAGTTCCGATTGGTGTGGGGACGGCGATTTTATTGAGTGAGGATTTTTTGCCATCCCAGGTAAAATTGGTACTGGTATTTTTAGTAGAATTATTAGCTGCCATTCCCAGTGTTGTCTACGGAGTCTGGGGAATTTTTGTTTTAATCCCGATTTTAACTGATTTGGGCAAATGGCTGCATCGTTATTGGGGCTGGCTACCTATTTTTAGTACCTCACCTACAGGTCCAGGAATGTTACCTGCGGGAGTGATCTTAGCAATTATGACTTTGCCAATTATCACCGCTATTTCTCGTGATGCTTTGATTTCTGTACCTTCGGGTTTACGTCAAGCTGCCTTGGCAATCGGTGCAACCCGTTGGGAAACAATTTTTCAAGTTATTATCCCCGCTGCTTTTTCTGGCATTGTCAGTGCGGTGATGTTGGCACTTGGTAGAGCCATGGGTGAAACAATGGCTGTGACAATGTTAATTGGTAATGCCAATAATATTAACATCTCTTTCTTAGCACCATCTAATACAATTTCTTCCCTACTAGCAAATCAATTTGCTGAAGCTAATGGGTTACAAGTTGCTGCTTTAATGTATGCAGCTTTAATCCTATTTCTATTGACGATGATAGTCAATATTCTGGCAGAGTTTATTGTGGCGCGAGTCCAGAGACTATAGTGATAGGTTAAATTATGACTTCTTCTTTTGAGCAAAGAAGCCTGACTCGTTCTCCTTCCTCTCCTCGGACATTGTTGAATACAGCAATGACTGGATTAGCTTTTATCTGTGGAGCATTGGCACTAGTCCCCTTGTTGGCAGTGCTTTATTATGTAGTAATTAGAGGGTTTAGTAGTTTAAATCTCAATATTTTTACGCAGTTACCACCGCCGCCTTTTGGCAAAAATGGCGGTTTTGGTAATGCCATTGTTGGCACAATTCTCATGGTCGGGATTGCCGCTGTCATTAGTGTTCCCTTTGGTGTATTGGCCGCAATTTATTTAAATGAGTTTAGTTCCCAAAAGATTGCTAGATGGATACGTTTTGCTACTAACGTCCTCAGTGGTGTTCCTTCTATTATTGCTGGGGTATTTGCTTATGGAATTGTGGTTTTGACCTTAGTAAAGCTGAATTTAGGCTCTTACTCAGCCCTGGGGGGTGGATTTGCCTTAGCAATTTTGATGTTACCTATTATTGTAAAAACTACAGACGAAGCTTTGCAATTAGTATCTCAAGATTTGCGGCAAGCGTCTGTTGGATTAGGTGCAAGTAATTTGCAAACTGTGATCCTGGTGGTATTGCCGGCTGCATTACCAACAATTGTCACTGGTTCTACTTTGGCGATCGCTCGGGCTGCTGGAGAAACAGCACCATTAATATTTACGGCTCTTTTTTCTGCTTTTTGGCCGGATAGCATTCTCAAACCTACTGCTTCTCTCGCGGTTTTAGTCTACAACTTTGCTACTTCTCCCTTCCCAACTTGGCAATCTCTAGCTTGGGCTGCGTCTTTAATCCTCGTAATGATGGTTTTAATTACTAGTATTATTACTCGCTGGGTGACTAAACAAAAGGTTTAGTTAACAAAACTGAAACTCATCCCGAAAAACTTATTCTTTAACTTACCTTTGGGGGTTAAAGTCCCCTGCTTCTACAAGCAGCGGGTTTTGCGTCGGGGTAAAATCCCCGTTGCAAAACGTAATTCTAAATTCTAAATTCTAAATTCTGCATTCATTTAAGTATTTATGGCTACTACAATTAGCACGATTAATGGGGCTGAATCGGTTTTACGCACAGAAGACCTCAATATCTACTACGGCAATTTTTTGGCTGTACAGAATGTTTGGCTAGATATTCCTAAAAATCGGGTGACGGCTTTTATTGGACCATCTGGCTGCGGTAAAAGTACATTATTGCGATGTTATAACCGTCTAAATGATTTAATCGCATCATTTAGAGCCGAAGGTAAAGTTTATTTCTATGATAAAAATCTCTATGCACCCAATATTGATCCCGTAGAGGTGCGGAGACGTATTGGTATGGTGTTTCAAAGACCCAACCCATTTCCCAAGTCAATTTATGAAAATATTGCTTTTGGGGCCAGAATTAATGGCTACAGGGGTGATATGAATGAATTAGTAGAACGGAGTTTGCGACAAGCGGCTTTGTGGGATGAAGTCAAGGATAAATTGCGCCAAAATGGTTTATCTTTATCCGGTGGACAACAACAACGTTTATGTATTGCCCGAGCGATCGCAGTACAACCAGAAGTTATCCTCATGGATGAACCATGTTCTGCTCTTGATCCTATTTCTACCTCGCGGGTTGAAGAACTAATTCATGAACTTAAAGAGCAATATACCATCGTCATAGTCACTCACAATATGCAGCAAGCATCACGAGTATCTGATAAAACGGCGTTTTTTAATGTCAGAGCCTCAGAATCAGGTGGACGGGCTGGGTATTTAGTAGAGTACGATTCGACAGAGCTAATTTTCAGCAACCCTCAACAGGAAGATACCAAAGCTTACATTAGCGGTAAATTTGGTTAGTGCTGAGATGATAAAACAAGTGGTAAAAATGTTTTGGTGGTTGTTGATAATTAGTTGATAATTAACAGTTAACCAAGAATTGATCCGTTTTTGGAGGAGTGCCAGCAGAATGTCTAACACTATTTTATCCAATTCTCGTTTTCCTACCAGGAATTTTGGGAAGATCTTATCCTTGAGTATATTGATATGCGCGACTTTTATATTACCTGCATCGGCGCAAGAAAAGGCAAAATTATGGCGAACTTTAACCGTGAGTGGACGGGGAGTAGAAACAATTTCTACAACTTTATCTCAAGTGAGTTTAGGTGTGGAAATTCAAGGAAAAACCGCTGAAGATGTCCAAAAAGAAGCGGCTCGTAAATCATCCGCTGTGGTGACATTGCTGAAAAAACGTAATGTGGAAAAATTGACAACTACAGGAATTCGCCTGAATCCAGTGTATAGCTACAGCAATAATGTCCAACGAATCACTGGTTATGCTGCCAGTAATACAGTCAGTTTCCGCATTCCTACAGATCAAGCCGGAACATTGTTAGATGAAGCTGTGAAGGCTGGAGCGACACAAATTAACGGTGTGAGTTTTATTGCTAGTGATGAAGCAATTGCGATCGCCCAAAAACAAGCTCTGAAAAAAGCTACCCAGGATGCCCAACAGCAAGCAGAAGCCGTTTTAAGTAGCCTGGGATTACAACAAAAAGAAATTGTCAGTATTCAAGTCAATGGTGCAACTCCACCACCACCTCCCATGCTTTACCGGGCTGAGGCTAAATTAGCTAATGCAGATGCTTCTACTCCCATAATTGCCGGTGAACAGGAAGTACAAGCATCAGTAACATTGCAAATTAGTTATTAGTCAGTGGTCAGTGGTCAGTGGTCAATGGCAAGGAAAAAACAACTAACAACTGTACGGGCGAAGCATTTGGAGA
>NZ_VIKY01000087.1:0-41569 GCF_009711925.1 Dolichospermum sp. UHCC 0352
TCTCCAAATGCTTCGCCCGTACAGTTGTTGGTTGTTGGTTATTTTTACCAATTACCAATTACCAATTACCAATCACCAATCACCAATCACCAATAACTAATTTTTGGCGTTAGCAGGAATATAACGATAAGGTAAAGAAACTGCTACAGGTTTAATTGTGGGTTGTTCTTGATGATCTCTGCTTGTATCAGGGATTTCGCTGCTACTAACAAAAGATTGGGCAGTGGCCAAACTCCGTTGGTAGTTGCATTCGTTGGTAATAATAGACCCAGCCATAATGAAGAAGTTGGCAGGAATTGCCCGACGGATATCTGCTGTAGTTAGTTGTCCTGATGTGCGGATGCTATAGTAGGAACGGCCAGCCATTTCGCGAATGTTTTGGGTATCGCGCCAGTCAGAACCATAACGGGGGTTAGCCAGGTTAAAGGGGCGTGAACCAAAACGACGACGTTGGTAGGGGACAACATCATCACCAAAGTTATCTAAATACTCGTCTGATTCTAATAAAGCATCTATAAAACCGTGTAAACCTTTGGTCGCAATGACAATTGACCAAGCGATTTCTTCGGCTTTGTTGTAAGCAGCCCGGCCTAAGAACCGTTTTAAGGTGATGTCAACTAAGCGATAGTTGGAGTTGGTATCTGCTACTTGGGTGCGGTAAACCTCTGATTTACCTAAACCCCGGATAAAATCACGCAGGGTAATTGCCCGATTTCGCAGTTGTGATTCTAAAGCGGTTTGCTTATAGCTGGCTAAAATCAGGTGTTCGCTGAAAATTTGGCGGTATGCAGCCCAGATGATGCTATCAATATCTTGATCTGAGGTAGCCCGATCTAAGCGATAAATAGTTGGGGTGTCTTCGTTGGGGACTTCATAACCTTCTACTCGCTGGTTTTGCGATTTGGGCGCGTATTCTAGTAGTGGTATTGACATCTTTACTTTTACCTTGTTATATGGTATATAAATCAGTTTACTGGCTACAGGCCAACTGAACGCGAGCGCGAACTGCTTTTTCAGGATCGTTAGTCAGCATTAATTGAAATTTAGCAAGAATAGGCGATTGGACTAGAGCTACTTTTGCTAAAGCTTGTAATCCAACAATAGCAGCATAACGAATTGACCAGTCTGTATCTTCACAGATAAAGAGAAGTGTCTCTAGGGCGCGGTTGATGGCTATTTGACTGGCGGAAATGTCTAGCTTCTGCCAATGTAGATTTCCTAGTCCCTTAGCAGCGGCACGGCGAACACTGGGGGCAAAATCAGTGAGTGTTGTAGAGATGAGAATATCCAAAGCACGGGGATCTGCGATCGCTGCGAGAGTGCGAATCGAATAAGCCCGTGCGCCATAGTTATAATCATCAATTTGGTCTAGCAATTGTGGAACTGCTATTCCTCCCAACTGCGTCAATGCTGCTGCTGCCACTATGGCTGCTTCTGGATTGTTATAACCAAAGACAGCAATTAAGGTCGGAATTGCCGATGGATCTTTGGCTGCTGCCAGATTTTTAACTGCTGTCACCATCTGGGAAGGTGTGTCTGCTACGGTAATAGCCCGAATTAGTTCATCCATTTTTCCGTTGTCAGTGGTCAGTGGTCAGTGGTCAGTGGTCAGTGGTCAGTAGTTTTACAACTGACAATTAACAACTGACTACTGACTACAAGAGTGAATCCATGAGATTCATGACTCGGATAGCTTGTTCAGATATACCAAAAGTATCAGACTGTTGTGGCAGTTGATACTCTAATAATCCTTTCAAAGCGATAAGTTTAAAGCTATTTTCCACTTGCGCTTGGGCGATCGCTTCTGCTGCGGCCAAATACCCAATTGCCCCCAAGTCCCCCAAAACAACGCGACGCATTTTCAAATCACCTGTGGCCAAAGTTTTCACTAATAACTCGCCATAAATAGAGTCTTGTGTCAGTTGGTACATGGCTCTGGCGGCGGAGCATTGCAATCGAGGCACAGAATGCTGGAGAAAAGGCTGCACAAGGGAAATAGTCTCAGTTGCACCCATAGCTCCCAAGGCTTCTAATACTGCTGTATAGGGCTGGGCAAGGTGGGGAAAACCAGGTACTTGTACGGCTTGGCCAACTCCCCCATCTAGCAGTTTTATCAGGGCTGGTAATGCGGTTTTATCTCCAAGCATAGCTAAAGATTGGGCTGCTGCTTCGCGGACATAAAAATCAGCACATTCTAAACACCTAATCAAACCTGGTACGGCTTTTAAATTGCCTAATTTACCAAGCGCCCTGGCAGCATTACGCCGTAAGGGATAACCACCCAGTTCGGTTCTGTCAGATTCATCCTCTAGCGCAGCAATGAGCGCGTCTATGGCTTCTGGCTGACGGACTCGGAACTTACCCAACCACCAAGCAGCATAATAGCGGAGACTTAAATCTGATGATTGCAGGTTAGCAATAGCTATCTCTGGTGTCAGATTTGGTGCATTCTGGGCAGAATATTCTTCTCCACTGGTTTCTATCATTGCCAGGAAGTTATACTTATTCTGCTACTGTCAAAGCTTCAATTTTGACGATTCTGCCACCTAAACGGCTAATCCGCTGCATTTCTTCAGTCATGCGTCCGTAGGGTACGGTAATAAATACGCTACCACTGCGGCGAATGTCGAATTTATTTTTGTCGGTTTCTTGGTTTTGCTTTAAGCCGACAACTTCGTAACGAAATACGCGGCTGGCAGATGAAGAAACACTACTAGCACCAAGTGTGGTTTGACCGAACATTACTTCTATATCTCCTATGATGAGTTTTGTCGTTGACACTCTGCGGTCTGAAGACACGCAGATTCTCTAAGATTTAACTTAAAAGGGATAGTCAAATATCCCCCTAGACGCTCAAAACAACTACTAGCACGAGAAGTATTGCAATTGCGCTTACTTAGGATTCAATTAATGCTTTCCGAGTTCATCACAAGCCAGTTCGGTACGCTCCATGTTTTCCCATTACTTGTTTACCCAGAGTTGCAGTGCAGGTACGAGGTAAATCAGGGGTTGCTCCTTACAAAACACTTCAATACGTAGATGATTATTCCTACTCACAGTTTAATTTTATCATTTTCACGGTGGTTAAAACCACTCGTGGCGTGTTTCCTCCACTGTCTGAAGCCAAGTGGCTTCCACACGACCCGCGATATTTTTGTGAACAGCGCCGGATCTTAGGTGGAAATTACGCTGACAATTTTGCCGCCAACTCTCTGAATTTGCTGCATTTTGTCTAGAAGGCGCTCGTAAGGGACAATAAATACTGTGCTGCTACGGCGGACACTGGGGTATCCAGGATTGCGAATGCCTGTAACTTCAACACGGTAAGTGCGATTCGATTGTCCTACGGCATTACCGAGATTTTGCTTAGGAGCGTTATCCGCAGATACACGGAAACCCCAATTATCGTTACTACCAGATGGGCCAACAACTGAGGAAGATTTATTACTAGCTAATTCCCGCGCTAAACGAGATTTAGAACCTTCTACTTGAGCAGTATCGCTGTTGGCATAACCACGATATAAACGGAACATCCGCGTAAAACCGGCGGCACTTTGTCCTGCTTGAAAATCAAAACCGCGATAGTAGGGAACAACACTTTCCCCAAAGCTGTTTTGATATTCTTGAGAATCAATGTAGGAGTCAATTTCCGCGTCGTAACCTTGGTTAATATATAAGTCTAAGTGATAAGTTACTTCTGACTCATTGTATGGTGCGCGACCCAACAAATGTTTATAGTTGAGTTCAATTAACCGAGTTTGGAAACTGTTGTAGAAGAATTTAGCTTTGTAGAGTTCTGATTTAGCCACGCTGCGAACAAACTCGCGCACGCTTAAATTCCCATCACGGAGAAGTGATTCTGCACCAATCAAACGATCTGATGCCAATATATAATCATTCCCTAAGACTTGCCGATAAACGGCACGAATTACCGCTTCGACTTCTTCGCGGCTGGGGTTAGGGCGCAGTTCAACTCTGCGTGCGTCACTAAAAGGCTCTGTTCCCAGTCTGGAAGCTGCTGTTGTAATTGCCATATTTTTCCCCTTTATTGTGCCGAATTTTGGCTGAATAAAGCTTGGTCAGTGGTCAGTGGTCAGTGGTCAGTGGTCAGTGGTCAGTTGACTATTGCCTCTTGCCTCTTGCCTCTTGCCTCTTGACCTATTTTATTTGTAGATAAAACTATGCCCGGAGCCAGATCCAATTGCTAGGTGAACCAGAGTGATCATGTACGGTCTTAACGTCACTTAATTCCCCGTCGGAATATTTTCCAACTTACGCAGTGACTCCCCATGAATAACTGGCAAACCCCTTGAGGGGTAACTCCATCTAACAATTGTATCCCTCTCCGGGCATGACGCTATCTAGCTAAGAGCGTTGATTGCGTAGTCAATGTAGGTGTTAGCTTCGTTAGCAGCTTGACCGCTCAAACCATGACTAGCTTTGATAGATTTCAAAGCTTCTACGTACCAGCTAGGAGATAAGTCGAAAGCTGCGTGCATTTCAGTCAAACCAGCAATCAAGAACTCATCCAAAGGACCTGTTCCACCAGCAACTAGGCTGTAGGTGATGATGCGGAGGTAGTGACCAACGTCACGAGCGCATTTAGCTTTACCACGGCTATCAGCTGCAAATTGATTGCCTGGTGTAGAGGTGGTGTAAGGGAATTTGCTGTATACAGCACTGGTAGCGCCGTCAATTAATTTTTGAGCGTTAGCTGTCAAACCACGAGCAGCTTCCATGCTGGCAGCAGCACGAACTAGACGACCATTAACTGCTTGTAATTCGGTGTTGCTTAAAAAGCGTCCTTGGGTATCAGCAGATGCGATTGCTTCGGTAATTGGTGTTTTCATTGGTGAAAATCTCCTAGATAGTTTCTTGCTTGTTTTACTGGGAAAAGCTCAATTAAGATTCGAGCTAATTTGTAATGAATTGTTAGGCAACAGCAGCCGCAGCGCGGTCGAAGTAGCTTGCAACTTCAGAAACCAAAGAACTGCAATCACCTTTGGTGATACCGTTAGGATCGTTAACGATAGCGATCGCTGCTTCTTTCATTTTACCAACACCAACTGCTACGGAAGAACCAGGAGTACCCAAAGCTTGGTATGTTTCGCGCAAACCATTTAAGCAACGGTCATCAAGAACACTAGCATCACCAGCGATCGCTGCGTAGGTTACATAGCGTAAAATGATTTCCATGTCGCGGAGACAAGCAGCCATACGACGGTTGGTGTAAGCGTTTCCACCAGGAGCGATCAAGTTGGGTTGTTCTTCAAACAAAGAACGAGCCGCGTTGGTAACGATAGCGGAAGCGTTGCTGGTAATGCGGTTAACAACATCTAAACGCTTGCTGCCGGAAGCTACAACTGCGGTTAAAGCATCTAGTTGTTCGGTGCTGAGGAATTCGCCTCTAGCGTCAGCTTGGGAAACAACTTTGGAAAATACATCTAATGTCATGGACTCTAATCTCCTAAATTACTTAGTTGAGAGATGTCTAAATTAAAACTAATTTGGATCTGTTCGCAACGGAGTCAAATCAAAGCGTCTCTCATTCTGTCCTCTCATCTACTAGTTTACAGTTTACAAACCAGAAATTATGAGAGTCAAGGGGAATTTTTTGAGAAACTGGCAAACCTGCTGAATTGCCTGCTTTTTTCAACTTTCTCCTGTTGTTTAACCCCTACAGTTTATGTTTATACAATGCCATAGAGCCATTATTTGTTACAAATTATGAATAAATAAGATCATCGCCTACAAACTAGCTCAAATCCTTTATATACAAGGATTACATCTGATAAAAAGTCAATATTTTTGTTGCACAACTTTACATTTTTTGACAACAATCGCAATATTCAGCAGTTAAAGATTGTTTTAATTTTCCAGAAACTCACTATCATAAATGGATTACAGCAGTTTTTTGTTGTATAAGTTTTAGCTAAGTTTTGTTAAGAATTGTTAAATTTACATTCTTAAATATTTGGAAAACCTGCTACTTTTTCCCCCCAGGGGGGATATAAATACTAAAAAAGCTATATTCACAAATTGAGAATAAATGGCTATTTTTGCAGAAATTCTTAATAAAGACCACTACGACGGCGCAACACTTCCAGTAAAGTTGCAAAGCTGCGGGGAAGGGGTGCTGTCACTTCCACCAAATTTCCAGCAACGGGATGTTGTAGCTGGAGTTTCCAAGCGTGTAATGCTTGTCCTGGCAAATTTACGCCGAGGGAATGACCAGAACTATAAATGGGGTCGCCAACGAGAGGATGACCCATTTTGGCACTGTGGACGCGAATTTGATGGGTCCGGCCTGTTTCTAGTTGAAAGTGAATTAATGTGTAATTTCCAAAGCGTTCTTTTACTCGCCAATGGGTGACAGCATTACGTCCACCATCTTCTATAGAAACAATGGCCATTCTTTTGCGGTCCTGGGGATTGCGACCAATGGGTAAGTCTATGCTTCCGGTTTCTGTTTTGGGGACTCCGTAAATTAAACCTAAATATTCTCTTCTGGCGGTTTTTGCTTGTAGTTGTGCTTGTAGATGTTGATAAGCCAGGTCTGTTTTAGCGATCGCAATCGCTCCCGTTGTATCCTTGTCCAAACGATGGACAATTCCCGGACGCTGAATGCCACCAATTCCCGGTAAATTGGGACAGTGTGCCAAGATAGCATTAACTAAAGTTCCGTCAGGATGGCCTGGTGCGGGGTGAACAACCAAACCGGCGGGTTTATTGATAATAATTAACTCGTCGTCTTCATAGAGGATGTCTAGAGGAATATTCTCGGCGCTTATTGCTAAAGGTTGAACGGTGGGAATTTCGAGGGTAATGAGATCGCCTGTTTTCAGGTTAATCTTCTTAGATGTGCAGATGAGATTATTAATTTGGACATGACCCTGTTCTATTAACTGCTGGATGCGAGAACGGGATAAATCTGATAACTCTTGGGATAGGTAACGATCTAGGCGATCGCTATTTTCGGTAACTTGGATATTATTAATTGCAGACACGATTAGGTATTGGGTGATTTAAGAAACATTGAGCTTAAAAATTAGAGGTGTTCGGGTCAAACCTCTAGACTTCATTTTTTCATATTATGTTTAACATACTTTTTTATTTCTCTAAAAAATCTATAGTAACCTAAAAGTAAGAATTCAAGAATTAGAATTTAAAACCTTTGTAAAATCCAGTAATTAAATGATCATGAGAGAAAATTTTAATGATCAATCTCAGAGTATGAATACAATTCCGATTAGTAGATATAGATTTTTCCAAAAGCTACAACCAATTACTTTATTAAAGAAGATTACTAATAATTCTTTTACTGGTTGTTTACAAGTCTTTAGCGAGTCGGGTGCATGGTCAATATATATGGATCAGGGTAAGTTAATTTACGCTGGTTACTCTGAGGAAATGTTTGAACCTCTTTACCGAAATTTACAGCAATTAAGTCAGCAAATTTCTACTCTTCCTATGGGTATCAACGAACAGGTACGGATGATTTTTGAAAAAGATATTGAGAATCAATCAATCCCCAATCCAGATTACTTAGCAATTTGTTGGTTAGTTGATCAAAAATATATTAGTCACGTCCAGGCTGCTTTGCTGATTGAAAAATTGGCGCTGGAGGTTTTACAACCATTACTGAATTTAGAATATGGCAGTTATGAATTTGTTCCTCATACTTTTTTAGATAATCTGCCTAAATTTTGTCATTTGAATTTAAGAACTTTAGTGGAACAATCTCAATCAGGGGTAAAGGTTGATGTTCAGGAAAATTTGAATTTTGAAAATCATTATCAGTCAAATTTACATAGCACATCTCAGGAGCAATTACCCAAAAATAATTCTGAGCAAGTTGATTCTGAACCACATATAAATCAGCCGATTAACCCTCAAGTTACTGCTAGAAAGAAATACAGTATTTTGGGTGTGGACGATGATTATAGCATATTAAATGCTGTGGAAAATTTTTTAGATGAGCAAATATTTTCTGTGCTGAAATTCATGGATTCTTCCCAAGCTTTAATGGAAATTCTGCGAGCGCAGCCAGATATAATTTTACTAAGTGTAGAAATGCCTAATTTAAATGGCTATGAAATCTGTTCTTTATTACGGAAGCACACGCATTATAAAAATACTCCTGTGATTTTGATGACTGAAAGAATGGGATTAAGAGATAAAGCCAAAGCTAAGTTTGTGAAAGCTAATGGTTATTTAGAAAAGCCTTTTTCCCAAGGAGATTTACTGAAAATAATTTTTCAACATATTGTGTGAAAATTCAGTATTCAGGTTAATAAACCCTGACAGGATGACAATACCTATCAATAAAAGGTTATCAAATTTAGCTGCGTAACAGCTTACAATCGGGAAATATTGAGGATTACATTTATCCAGTGTAATCTTCATCTATCACTAAGTGACTGACTAAAGTAAAAAACCACATCTTCAAGGAACTAATATGGGGTGGTTCATAAAATATGTTATTACAATAGTATTACTCTGATAAAGAAGCTATTAACTTATGTACACCTTAAAAATTCGTAGAGTTGGAAATTCCTTGGGCTTAACATTACCTAAAGAAGCCCTGGAAAAACTTAAAGTTCAAGAAGGAGACAGCGTATTTGTCACTGAAACCCCAGCAGGTGTTATGATAACTTCTTGTAATCCTGATTTTGAAAAAGCAATGGAAGCCTACAAAAAAGTCAGCACAAAATACAGAAATGCACTTCATGAGTTAGGGAAATGAATGGAATTTTCTGGTTAGATGAAATAATTGTTACAGCTATACATGAAGACCAATTAATACAGCATGGTGGTCTTGCAGGTGTGCGAGATAACAGTTTGTTTGTAGCTAGTTTAGATAGACCAAAGAATTTACTTGCTTATGGTCAACCTACACCCAGTATATTTGATTTAGCAGCGGCTTATGGTTATGGATTTGCTAAAAATCATGCTTTTATAGACGGTAATAAACGGGTAGCTTTCGTAGTAATGGCTATCTTTCTGGAATTAAATGGATATTCGTTGGATGTTCCAGAACCGGAAGTTGTTTTAATAATGGAACGACTAGCAAACGGCCAAGAAAGTCAAGAAACCATATCAGAATGGCTTCAAGAAAATTCTATTCAATATTAAAGGGTATTTGTAGTTTACCAGACTATTATTTCCACATTTCCGGGGGGGTAAATTCACGGGTTCGGTAATCAGCAAGTTACCAGATTGATCAATTTTTCCTTTGAGTTTGTATGCTTGCATGATGTTTTTCATAAGACTCTGTTTTTATATTATCTCCCGTTGAGCAAAATTCAATCTCTAAATTTGGGTTTAAATTATGATAACTACACTCATTGAACGAGAAGCAGAACCAATTTTAATTAGCGACTTAACCTGGAGAGAATTTAAAGCTGTTGAACAGCTAATTGAGCGCCCAGGGGTAAGGTTATCTTTTTTAGATGGAGTCTTGGAGATTCGGAAAAACCCAAGTAAGAAATATCAAATTATCAAAGAACGTATTGGGGCTTTACTAGAAATTTATTTAGAATTTTTGGAGTTAGATTTTACTCCTACTGGTTCTGTTACTTTAGAAAATGAATTTGAAAAAGTTAAAAAAGAAGGTGATGAATCTTATGAATTGGGAGCGAATAGAAAACGCCCTGATTTAGTGATTGAGGTGGTTATTAGTAGTGGAGGAATTGATAAACTGGAAGCATATAAACGGTTACAAATTCCTGAAGTTTGGTTTTGGATTAATGATGAATTATTGTTTTATAGTTTAGGAAATGAGGGGTATGAAGCTGTTAGTAAATCGCAACTTTTACCGAGTTTAGATGTAGATTTATTGATGGGTTGTATTAATATAGAAAATCATGCTCAAGCACTGCGGGAATTTAGAGCAGGGATAAAAGTTACAGGATAAAAATAACAGAATCTTCAGGGAATAGCGATGAAAGCAGCAGCAGATAATTTAGGTCATACTGTTGATGAACATACAAAGACTTATCAAAGATGATTTGGGATGGAAAATAGGAAAAAAGCCTTTGGTGAGGTAATTAGTCAAAAGTCGTTAATTGAGTTGCAGAAAAATGAAATATTGGCGTTAAGGATGGAGAATGAAAGGTTGAAGTTGGAGGTGGAAAAGTTTAAATTTTTGGAGAATGTCTAACAATCCAATAGTGCTTGAGCCTGATCACATCTTGTACCTGCTCTAGCAGTTTTTTAGGACGTTGTTCCATAGGACATTATACAGAAAAATTCTGGATAATACCAAGGGATATACGGAAAAATTCTATATAATCTCATTACACGGGTGTATTATGCAGACAAATTCTGCATAACTTGACAAGAATCGCCTGTAATGTTTACTAGATACCTGTATTCAAAAGTGTTATACAGAAAATTTTTGTATAATACATAGTCATACATAAAGAGAACAAAGTACCAAAAGTTTTAAGTAAAAATGAGGTAATAGTAAAGAAACAATATGTCTAAAAAAAATCAATCAAAAAGATTAACGAATCAACATAAAGAGTCTCAAGGTGTAGTTGGTATATTTGGAAAGGAAGCAAAGTCCCACGATATAGCAGTTGGACAAATTTCACGCCTTGTAATTAAACAGCTTGAAAAGGAATTTCCTCAATTATCTTTTAAATACAAAACAAGCATAAGTAAAAAAGAAATAAACGAAGCGTTACAGAAACTTGATTCACAATTAGGACAAACACTTTTTGTGCCAAATTCACGTATTAAACCTGATGGTGGAATAATTCAAGTAAAAGACGATAACGGTAATTGGAGGGTGGTGCTTGTAACGGAAGCTAAACATCAAGGGAAAGACATTGAAAATATCCACAAAGGAAAACTAGTTGGTACAGATAATAATCAAGACTTGATGGCTGCTGGTAATGCAATAGAAAGATCTCATAAAAACATATCAGAAATTGCTAATTTTATGCTATCTAAATCCCATTTTCCCTACATCTTATTTCTGGAAGGGTCAAATTTTCTAACTGAAACTATTTCAATTAAAAGACCTGATGGAAGGGTGGTAACTCTTGATTATGATTCAGGGATGCTAAATAGATTAGATAGATTGACCTCTGCAAATTATGGAATGCCAATTAACACTAATTTGTGTAAAAATAAATTTGTTAAGCATCATGATAAAACAATTATGCTTCAAGCAGCTTCAATTTATACACAAGGAAATGGAGAAAAATGGGATGCAAAAAAAATGTTTGATATTATGATTGAAGTGTCTAAGTCCTCTCTTAAGGCATTAGGTAGTGAAATATTTAACCAAATTACCAATAACGAATAATACGGGTTGATAATGGCAAGAAAAGTACAGCACTCTTTGTTGAAAAAAGCAAAACAAAACAAAAATGACGAGTTTTATACACAGCTTTCAGATATAGAAAATGAGTTAAAACATTATAAAAGTCATTTTAAAAATAAAGTAGTTTTTTGTAATTGCGATGATGCTCGGATTAGCAATTTTTTTAATTACTTCGCATCAAATTTCGCAGAATTGGGTATTAAAAAATTAATAACAGCTTGTTATAGAAAACAAGAAAGGGATTTGTTTAATACCGAAGAAGTTGAAAATGGTTTTTTCTTTGAATATACAGGTGTAGAGGGAGAAAGAATTAAACCAAGTTCAACTGACATCGTTCATTTTAAAGGTGATGGCGATTTTCGTAGTGCTGAAAGTATCGAACTATTAAAGCAATCCGATATTGTTGTTACTAATCCTCCATTTTCATTATTTAGGGAGTATGTGGCTCAATTAATTAAATACGATAAAAAATTCTTAATAATTGGCAATATTAATGCTATCACCTATAAAGAAATATTTAAGTTAATTAAGGAAAACAAGGCGTGGTTAGGAATAAACCTTGGTAGAGGTATTTCAGGTTTTATTGTCCCCGAACACTATGAACTCTATGGCACAGAGACTAGGATTGATAGCTCTGGAAATAGAATAGTTTCTCCAAACAATTGTCTATGGTTAACTAATTTAGACACTTTTAAACGACACGAAGGTATTACTCTCACAAAGAGATATTTTGGAAACGAAATTGAATATCCCCATTATGACAACTATGATGGTATTAATGTGAATAAAACACAAGACATACCATTAGACTACAAAGGATTTATGGGTGTACCTATAACATTTCTACATAAATTCAATCCCGATCAGTTTGAAATAATTAAATTTAGAAAAGGGAATGATGAAAAAGATTTGTCAATAAATGGAAAATGTCCATATTTTAGGATTCTAATCAAGAATAAACGAATATTGACTGAATTATCTAACAATAGAGGAATACCACAAGTGCGATAGCGAAGCGCTGCTGCAAGCAGTTCACTTGATCCTGTAGGGTGCGTTAATGAAATGTAACGCACCTTACAACTTCACCGTTAAACATCTTTGGGAAAAGCGATCTCGCTCAAAATCCATTGTCTTGTGCTTCCTTAACTGAGATTAACTGCGATCGCTAATATTAGTGCGATCGCAGATCTTGTAGGTTGGGTTGAGGAACGAAACCCAACATTAACGATATAATATCTAAAAAAGAACTGAAAACTATAAATTAACTGAAAGGGCGATAACATCTTACACCGGCTCTAATAACTTTTTGGGGCGTTGCTCCATATCGTTGGTGTTTTTTCAATATCCGTTCGCGCCCCTGATGGCGAAGCTGTTATGCTGAACCTACCTGAGTTCGACGTAAGAGAATAACTTACAAGTGTTGACTGGAAAGAGTTTCAGGATTAAATAAATTTTTAGCGGTTGTCAATAATTTTCGGTTGTTGACAATTGATTGGGAATAAATAATATAAATTGTAAATTTTTCTTAAAAACCATTAAATAACATTATTAATCATTCTCAAGATTGCACCAAAGATTTAAGAATAAAGTAGTTGTTTGAGCAAGGAAAATGGACAATGGAATTAGAACAATTATTTTGTGCAATAGATGATTTCTGTTGGGATTTTGAAGCAAAATTGAACTCAGAACTAATTTCGAGCCAGTCACAAAAAAGAAAAAGAAAAAGTCGCTTATGTTTAAGTGAAGTCATGACTATTATTGTTCATTTTCACCAATCAAGTTATCGTAATTTTCAGGACTATTATCAAAAAAGCATTTTAACAAACTACCACAGATATTTTCCATCTTTAGTGAGTTATAATCGCTTTGTTGAATTAATGCCTGATGCTTTACTGCCTTTAATTTGTTATCTTAATAGTCGAAAAGGTCAATGTAGTGGCATCTCTTTTATTGACAGCATGGGTATATTTGTCATAATAAAAGAGCAAAAAGAAATAAAGTTTTCCGTGGCTTATCGGGCTGGGGCAAGAGTTCTGTGGATTGGTACTTTGGATTTAAACTTCATTTAATTATTAATGAACAAGGCGAATTATTAGCTTTTCAAGTTACTCCCGGAAATGTTGATGACCGGAAACCAGTTCCTACTTTGGCACAAAATTTATGGGGAAGACTTTTTGGAGATAAAGGATATATTTCTAAAAGTTTATTTCAGAAACTATTGGAAAATGATGTGAAATTAATTACTCCTTTTAAGAAGAATATGAAGAATAAATTAGTTGAATTGTGGGAAAAATTTATGTTAAGAAAAAGAGCTTTAATCGAAACTGTCAACGACCAACTATGGCTACGCCACGCAGGCTATCAAAATATTTCCCAAGTTGTTCATTCTCGTCATCGCAGTATTTCTAATTTTATGGTTAATATTATTGCGGTTCGGCTTCGCTCACCGACCACTGGTTTAATTGCTTATACTTGGCAAGATAAAAAACCTTATTTAAAATTAGATAAACATGAAGTAACTTCTCTACCAGCTTTATTAATTTAATTATTTTCATGCAATTAAATTATGAGTCCAAAATATTCAATTTTGGATTGTTTTCTCTTGTTTATTTATTGTCAACAATCATTGCTAATTGAGAAAAGCCTGATATAATTAGTTTTCAGGATGATTATTTATATCGAACTCAGGTGGTTTAGTAAAAACATTTGTTGCTAAACTATAATCAGGGAAACACCAAAATCAAATTATGAACTTAAATACAATTCAACAAGATATTGCGTCTCTTCCTCCCGATGCACAACAAATCATAGTCGAACTCGTAGAAGTCCTAAAAAAACGCTACCTTCAGAATCAACAGAAATCCTCAGAAAATTCCTTGCAAGACTGGTCAGATTTTATCGGTTGCATAGGAGCTGAAACAGACCTCTCTAAAAACCATAAAAACTACTTAGACCGTGAACTTAATCAAAAATATGATCATAGTTGATACAGGCTTTTGGTTAGCTCTTGCTAATAAAAAAGATGCAGTTCATATATCCGCCAAAAAACGATTTCAAGATTTAGCTAATCAGAAATTTATTACAACCTGGTGTGTCGTCACAGAAACGTGCTATCTATTAGAAAAAAGAGTAGGAATAGATGCTCCAAAAATCTTTATTAATAAAATTTCCACAGGAAAGCTACAAATATTTGATCTCAAACAACATCATTGCCAGCGTATTGAAGAACTAATGGAAAAATATAAAGATTTACCGATGGATTTAGCCGATGCCTCTCTCGTTATTCTGGCAGAAGAATTAGGTCATGGACAAATTTTATCAGTTGATTATCGAGACTTTAACACCTATCGCTGGAAAAATACAGAACCCTTTGATAACCTATTTCATGAGTTTTTATGACTTAGTACCTACATCTCGAACATGAAGCGATCGCTAATCCTGTAGGCTGCATTAATAAAATGTAATAAACCTTTTTAAAATGAAAACAGACAGCATATTTTACCGATTGTTTCAAGAAATACCTAGTATATTTTTTGAACTGATTGGTAACTCTCCCCAACTAGCCGAACTTTATCAATTTTCATCAGTTGAAGTCAAACAAACAGCCTTGAGAATAGATGGAGTTTTCTTACCTAACCAAAATACAGATAACCCCATCTACTTTTTAGAAGTACAATTTCAATCAGACAAGGATCTCTACCATAGACTTTTTAGCGAAATATTTCTTTACATTCGCCAAAACAACCCCAAAAATCACTGGAGTGCTGTAGTTATCTATCCAACCCGCAGCATAGATACACAAGATATTCAGCATTATCAGGAATTTTTTACGAGTCAACGAGTTAGAGTTATTTATCTCGATGAATTAGCAGAAACAACATCTTTACCCATTGGTATTGCTACAATAAAACTAATCATCGCTAACCCAGATAATTCCATTACCCAAGCTAGAGAATTAATCACCAGAACTAAACAAGAAATAGATTCTCAACTGCAACAGCAACAAGTATTACAAATCATCGAGACAATTTTAATTTACAAGTTTCCAAGAATGAATAGGGAGGAAATAGAAGCCATGTTTGGATTAAGTGAGTTAAAACAAACCCGATTTTATCAAGAAGCAAAAGAAGAGGGAATAGAAGAAGGTGAACACAAAGCCAAGTTAGACGCAGTTCCTGGTTTGATAGCATTGGGTTTAACTAGAGAACAAATCGCACAGGTTTTAAATTTAAGTTTGGCAGAAATTAGCGAGATTATTCAACAACAGAATATCAACACAAAGGACAAATAAAAAGGATGTGTAAGAGGATGTTTGAAAAGTTTTGAATGTATAAATTGACCCCTCTCCAAACCTCTCCCCGACGCGGGGAGAGGCTTTGAAAACCCCATTCCCTGGTAGGGAAGGGGGGCAGGGGGGTTAGGTTTTTGGAGATTATGGGTTTCATCTGATACTTTATGGCTAACGCCACGCTTCGCTATCAAACAACCTCTAACCCTAACCAAACTTTTCCTGTACAGAATCAGATAATATACCGTGCATTTTAACGACTGCACCAATTACAGCTATTGCCGGTGCAAGAAATCCCTTTGCTTCCACTTGTTCTACAATTGTCCCCAATTCACCAATTAATTCTTCCTGTTCTGGCCGAGTTCCCCAGCGAATTAAAGCAATAGGTGTATCTAAACTCAACCCAGCTAGAGTAAACTGTTCAATAATGTAGGGTAAATTGTGAATACCCATATAAATTACGATAGTTTCCGAACCGTGCGCTATGGCTTGCCAATTTACCTGGGGTTTATACTTACCGGCGGATTCATGCCCAGTTACAAAAGTAACAGAAGAACTATAAAGACGATGGGTTAAAGGAATACCAGCATAGGCCGCTGCGGCGATTCCTGATGTAATCCCTGGCACAACTTCCACGGAAATCCCGGCGGCTACTAATTCCGCCATTTCTTCACCACCACGACCGAAGATAAAAGGATCACCACCTTTAAGCCGAACAACTATGGCATTATTCTCCGCTTTCTCAATCAGTAATTGGGTAGTGACTTCCTGTAACAGTGAATGTCTACCCATGCGTTTACCCGCATTGATTTTTTCTGCTTCAGGATTGATCATTTCCAGCACTTCTGGACTTACCAAAGCATCATAAATAACCACATCTGCACAGGCTAATAAACCCTTTCCTTTGAGAGTCATGAGTCCAGGATCTCCAGGTCCAGCACCAACTAAATAAACTTTACCCAAAAACTTTGTCCTCTTCTTTGATGAAATTCTCGATTAAATTCGCAAATTCTCGACTTGTTCCTAATGGTTGTGCGAGTTGAAAACTGACTGATGGAAATTGTAATTTTAGCGTTTCTACTGCCAGAGCGATCGCATCAGTTATCCCACCTGTAAATAAAAAATAGGGGAAAATCGCAATTCGTCCATAACCAGCGGCTATCAATTCCTGTACTCTGACTTCTAAACTGGGAGGGACAGACCAATAAGCTGTAACTGCGTCCACCGTAGCTGCTATATTTTCCACAGGGGTATGAGAACCAGCCCGTCGGCTACCATGAGCCAAAATAATAGATACATCTGCTTTAATCGTAGTCATCATCCCCGCGAAAAACTTTTCTAAACCAGGATAACTACCAATATAAGGACGCAATTCTATTGTCATTCCTTCAGTTATAGCCTGTTCTGCAAGGGCGATTTCTGCGGGAATATCAGTCATGACATGAAATCCCGGTAACAAAAATAGGGGGATAATTTGCACCCTTTGACAACCAAAAGCCTGAACACGATGAGCAAAATCTTGAATTTGCAGGTGTAAAGGTTGGATATTAGCCTCTAGGGTAGCAACACCTACGAAATTTTCACCTTGGGGTAATATCTCACTTAACATTCCCGCTAATTGCTGCATAGCAATATCTGGACGAGGATCACGACTCCCATGAGACACTAAAAGATAAGCTGTAATTTTATTAATTTGCATATTTGGGGATTGGGGACTGGGGGACTGAGAAACACAGGAGAAAGATGCTAATTTATTTTTCTTCAGCATTGTAAGTATAAAATTGATTCAATGCTCCCACTGTTTCAAATTTGTATCCTGGTATCCAAGAATCAAGTTTGATTTCCGTGCGGTAAATACTAAAGATTATATAGTCTTGTCGGTTAGTTGTGGTGGTAATCAGTTCTTTGATGTGTGGTGTGGCGGATTGAAGCAATTCTTGACAATTAACTTTGATTAATTTTTCCAAGAAACTTGGTGTTTTGTGACAGACATCAGCTTCTAAATATGTTGTCAGCTTTTGAACGGCATATTGTTCATATTCACCCTGATTGGGGTTAGTTTTCGCCATAATTGCTCCCAGGACGGTAACGCTCGCTGCTCCTACACATATAAGAATAGTCAAAGGTTTCATATTCTAGCCTGAACTGGTATATTTATTAGTCTTTTAAACACTACCAAGAAAATTATCTAATTTCTGCTAAAAAAAGCTTGATTATTTTCTGGAGGTAATGCTATACTCACAGAGTGAATGGCGAGCGTAGCCAAGTGGTTAAGGCAGTGGTTTGTGGTACCACCATTCGTGGGTTCGATCCCCATCGTTCGCCCTATTAAATTATGACTCTGTAAGTTCAGAGTTGTTGTAAAGTATAAAAACACGAATTAGACCTTTTGTAGAATTCGGGAAAAGGAGAGTATTTTCCTGTCAACTTTTCCGATTCTTGCAATAAGTCCAATAGCGATAATTCTCAAAAATCCTGCTAAAGTCACAAGTGAAGTTGGCAAATTTATATCTATGAATAACAATGATTTAGCTTTTACCCCAGCTTTAGAGTTAGCGCAATTAATCCGTCTGCGGGAAGTGTCACCTCTAGAGTTGGTGGAAGTATATTTAGAAAGAATCGAACGCTTAAATCCCCAACTGGGAAGTTATTTTACAGTCACGGCAGATTTAGCCATTGCTGATGCTAAAAACAAAACAGAATTACTGACAACGACTTCAGAATTACCGCCATTTTTTGGTGTACCAATTTCCATTAAAGACTTAAGTGCGGTTGCGGGTGTTACTTGTACTTACGGAAATTCGGCACTGTTAAATAATATTGCCAATCATGATGATGGTGTAGTTACCAGAATTAAACAAGCTGGTTTTATTATTCTTGGTAAAACCGCAACTTCGGAATTAGGTTCTTATCCTTACAGTGAACCTGCGGGATTTCCCCCAGCGAGAAACCCTTGGAATTTAGGCTATACTCCTGGTGGTTCTAGTGGTGGTGCCGCATCATCAGTAGCAGCGGGATTAAGTGCAATTGCCCAAGGTTCAGATGGTGGTGGTTCAGTGCGTGGTCCGGCGGCTTGCTGTGGTGTTGTTGGCATCAAACCAGCCAGAGGCAGGGTCTCTAAAGCCCCTGTAGGCGATCGCTTGGGGGGCATTGCGGTGGATGGTCCCCTTGCCCGCACAGTGGCTGATGCAGCGGCTATGTTAGATGTGATCTCTGGCTATGTCACAGGTGATCCTTATTGGCTACCAAATCCGCAACCATCATTTCTCTCTGCAACTCAAGTCAAATTAGATAGTCTGAAAATTGCCTTTAGTACCAGTATTCTGCCCTTTGGAGAAGCTGACGCTAACTGTAAACAAGGAGTATTAAAAACCGTCGGGTTATTAGCACAATTTGGACATCAAGTTGAGGAAAAATACCCAGATTTTAGTAGTTTAATTGAACCATTTATAGTAGTTTGGCAAGCTGGAATAGCAGCAGCAGGAATTCCTTCGCCAGCCTTACAGCCTTTAAACCAATGGTTATTAGCAAAAAATGGTTCTGTAGCTGAATATCTGCAAGCACTTTCCCAAATGCAAATTGTCTCCCGGCAAATTATCGCATTTTTTGATACTGTAGATGTATTGGTATTACCAGTTTATCTCCATTCTCCCATTCGCGTCGGTGAATGGGCAGATTTGAGTGCGGAAGAAACATTTGCCAAAATTGCCCATTGGGTCGCGCCTTGTCCTGTTGCAAATGCTACCGGATTACCTGCGATCGCCCTTCCTGTCGGTTTCGATAGTCATGGTTTACCCCTAAGTGTACAGTTAATTGGTAAACCTGCGGCTGAGTCTACCTTAATTAGTTTAGCAGCGCAATTAGAAGCCGCTAACCCTTGGATTCAACATCGTCCAGCACTTTAAGTCAAAATCAGGATTTATAAAATGTCTGAATCAGGATTTACAGGATTTAGAGATTTACAGGATTGTTATTCTTGAAATAATCTGAAAAACAGAAAGTTTGCAAATATCTGCATATTGAATCCTGTTAATCCTTCAATCCTGAGCATCCTGATTCAGACAGAGAAATAATCTGAAAAACAGAAAGTTTGCAAATATCTGCATACTAAATCCTATTAATCATTTAATCTTAATAATCCTGATTCGGACTATAAATTCCAATTAATTAGCCAGTTTTTCCTGTTCACGGGCATCTACTACTAAAACTAAACAAAGTGCGGCAACTGCTTTTTCCCATTCTTGACGCACTTTCACATCTTCCACACCATCAAATAAACCCACCAACCGGGGAACAGCTTGTTCTAAAGCTGCGTGGGGTACGGGACGATGTAATTCAACTAAGTGATTGATACTTTCTTGATTATTGAGAAAACCAACCACCCATTTTGTTGTATGATCTGGACTGTCGGGAACACGCTCAACTCCTAACTCGTTTTTTAGCCAATCATAAAAAAGTGGTAAATGTTCAGCCAATACCGCACCGGCTGTAGGTAAGGTTTTTTTGAGTAAGCTAATATCTAAACTGTCTAATTCTTGTTTCAGAGCCGGTGAATTTAGTACCTCATTTAACGGTGTGGAAAGTATTGCTGTTATTTCCGATTCGGAAAAATCTAAATTTTGGGTGAAAGTTGAAATTAGAGATTCCATTTTCTACACTCCAGAGATTATTCCATTGGCTGTAGAATCATGATAGCGTAGCGCACCAAAATCCTTGATCATGTTGCGTTACTAATTTCATCCTATTTCAATAACAGCCCACACCAATAATATTTCTCAGCAACTGTAATAATTTGGTAACTCAATTATAACTCTATCATTTCATTACTCAGAGATTTTATGCAAATGAAATAACCGATTTTTTAGCTTTCTACATGATTATTGAAGATGTGATTTTGTATGCCTATAAGATGGGCATTGCCTGTTATAGATACAATATTTTAATTTTTGCAAAAATTAAATTTGAGAGACACGAAATTTCCGTCTCTCAAATCCAAAATCTAAAATCTAAAATCCAAAATTGGACTACGCTTTCTTTAACCAGCTAAACATGGCACGTAAATCCTTACCAACAGCCTCAATAGGATGTTCAGCTTCTTGACGACGCATAGCAGTAAAACCAGGTTTACCAGCTTGGTTTTCTAAGACAAATTCCCGCGCAAATTGTCCAGATTGAATTTCGCTGAGAATCTTCTTCATTTCCGCTTTAGTTTGGGCGGTAACAACGCGAGGACCGCGAGTATAATCACCATATTCGGCAGTATTAGAAATACTATCACGCATTGTCGCTAAACCACCTTCTACCACCAAATCCACAATTAATTTGACTTCGTGCAGACATTCAAAATAAGCGAGTTCTGGTTGATAACCTGCTTCCACCAAAGTTTCAAAACCGGCTTTGATTAAAGCACTCAAACCACCACACAATACTGCTTGTTCCCCAAACAAATCGGTTTCGGTTTCTTCCCGGAAAGTAGTTTCCAAAATACCGGCACGTGTACCACCAACACCTTTAGCATAAGCCATAGCGCGATCGCGGGCATGACCAGTGGCATCTTGATAAACTGCAAATAACGCAGGTACACCTTGTCCTTGTTCATAAGTACGACGCACTAAATGTCCAGGGCCTTTAGGTGCAACCATGACGACATCAACATCAGCAGGAGGTACAACCTGTGCAAAATGGATATTAAAACCATGTGCAAAAGCTAAAACGTTTCCAGCTTCTAAATTGGGTTCAATTTCGTTTTTGTAAATTGTTTTTTGGACTTCATCAGGTAATAAAATCATGATGAAATCAGCAGCTTTGGCCGCATCAGCAACATTTTTTACAGTCAAGCCAGCAGCTTCGGCCTTAGCTGTGGACTTACTGCCGGGATATAATCCCACAATGACATTAACACCGCTATCTTTAAGATTCAGCGCGTGAGCATGACCTTGAGAACCATAACCAATAATAGCAACGGTTTTACCTTTTAAAAGGTCTAAATTAGCATCTTCATCATAATACATACGTGCCATAGAAGCATCTCCTGTTTATAAAGGCTGTCATGAAATTGGCAGACTTACGATTGTATCGCAAATCGGACTATCAGATCCCCGACTTCTTTGAGAAGTCGGGGATCTGTAGATACTTTTATTTTTTTTTCAGAAGTTCAAGATAAACAGAAATAATTGTGATAATTTTGATACAAATTTGTTAAGAATAGTTACAGCCCTGTAATGGAAGGAAATATTTTTTATGGTTGATCTATCTGACAAGAAACCGGTTCATCAAGTCGTGATTATTGGTGGTGGCTTCGGTGGATTGTATGCCGCTAAGTCTATGGCTAAAGCCAATGTGCAAATCACGCTGATTGATAAACGCAATTTTCATCTCTTTCAACCACTGCTGTACCAAGTCGCTACAGGTTCTTTGTCCCCAGCGGATATTTCCTCTCCCTTGCGGTCTGTTCTCAGCAAGAGCAAAAATACAAAGGTGCTGTTGGGTGAGGTGAATGATATTGACACTACCGCCCAAAATGTGATGGTAGGCGCGGAATCTGTCCCCTACGATACTTTAATTGTGGCTACAGGGGCGAAGCATTCCTATTTTGGGAAGGATAACTGGGAAGAGTTTGCACCGGGTTTAAAGACTGTAGAAGATGCCATTGAGATGCGTCGGCGGATATTTTCAGCATTTGAAGCGGCTGAAAGCGAAAGTGATCCGGTAAAACGCCAAGCCTTGTTAACTTTTGTAATTGTTGGTGGTGGTCCAACTGGGGTAGAATTAGCGGGAGCGATCGCTGAATTGGCAACTAAAACCCTGACAGAAGATTTCCGCAACATTGACACCGCAGAAACCAGAGTTTTATTGTTAGAAGGTTTAGACAGGATTCTCCCACCTTTTGCACCGGAATTATCCCACACAGCGGAAGCATCTTTAAAAGCTTTGGGTGTGGATGTGCAAACCAAAACCTTAGTTACACATATTGAAAATGATATTGTGACGATTAAGCAAGGTGATGATGTTAAAGAAATTGCTGCAAAAACCGTGTTGTGGGCTGCGGGTGTGAAAGCCTCACCAATGGGGAAAGTTTTGACAGATAAGACGGGAGTTGAGAGCGATCGCGCTGGTCGTGTTATGGTTGAACCAGACCTAAGTATTAAAGGATTTCCCAACATTTTCGTAGTTGGTGACTTAGCAAATTTTGCCCATCAAAATGATAAACCTTTACCGGGAGTTGCACCAGTCGCCATGCAGGAAGGCGAATATGTGGCTAAACTCATTCAAAAACGGTTGAAAGGTGAAACATTACGTCCATTCAAATATGTGGATAGAGGTAGTTTAGCAATGATTGGGCAACACGCCGCAGTTGTTGATTTAGGATTTATCAAACTCAGAGGTTTCTTTGCGTGGTTTGTTTGGTTATTTATTCATATCTACTTCTTGATTGAATTTGATAATAAGTTAGTTGTGATGATTCAATGGTTGTGGAGTTATTTTACCCGCAATCGTGGCGCGAGATTAATTACAGGTAAGGAAACTATTGCCCCTGTACCAATTGCAAATAGTGATAATCACACGCCAATTGTCACCAAAAAGCCGTTGAATGTGTAGTTCCCTCGTTCCCAGTCTCTGACTGGGAATGCCCTCTAGAGGCTCTGCCTCCCATATTCCCTCATTATTATTAAAAAACTGCCTCTCATATTAAAATAAAATCACCACATCTACCAAATTAAATGAAACAATGGGACGCAGCCGCTATCATGTATTAGGAACTCAACCGCATTTCCTCACCTGCACATTAGTAAATTGGATGCCATTATTTGGCAATATTGAACTTGTCCAAATTATCATAGATTCCCTCAACTTTCTCCAACGTCAGCAGCGTTTGACATTATATGGTTATGTCATTATGGAAAATCATCTTCATCTCATCGCTGCGGCTGCAAACTTATCTAAAGAAATAGGGAATTTTAAATCATTTACGGCTCGTTCCATTATTGATTTACTCCAGAAAAATAATGCTGAATATATACTTAATCAATTAGAATTTCATAAATTAAAACACAAGATCAAACAAGATTATCAACTGTGGCAAGAAGGTTTTCATCCCCAAGCAATTGCTAATGAAGAAATGTTTATCCAAAAATTAGAATATATTCATAATAATCCGGTGCGACGTGGGTATGTTGATGATCCGGCTCATTGGCGTTATTCTAGTTACCGGAATTATATGGAATTGCCGAGTTTATTAGAGGTGGAATTGATTGATTTGTGAGATATTGAGGCAGAGCCTCTTGATAGCATTCCTAGTCAGAGACTAGGAACGAGGAAGAATAAATTTTAATTTTTCTGCCGTTATTTAAGGTTATTTTAACAATAAAATTTTTTCTTGTTCTAGTGTATTTGCTTTTTGATGTGCTAAAATGTCTGTATCTTGCATTGCTTACTTAATAAAGCCATTTTACACAGGGAGTAGAAATTGTATTATGTTCACAGATGATAAAAACGATTTTATTAAAAATTGGGCGATAACTGGAAGTATATTTTTGTTTTTGATAGCTGTTGCTGTTACAGTTTATTTCATCTCAATGATTTTAATTACTGACAAAAAAGATTTATTAGAAAACAAATATGAATATATTATTGAAAGTCTTAAAGTATTAGGTTTATTCATTAGTGGAGGGGCAGTAATTGTTAATGTTTACTTTGCAGGTAGACGTGCAGAGGCTATGGAAGAGACTGCAAAGGCTACAAATAGAAATGCAGACGCGGCAAATAAAAATGCAGAGGCTGCAAATGAAAATGCAAAGGCTGCAAATCAAAATGCAGAGACTGCAAATCAAAAACAAATTACAGAAAGATTTTCTAAGGCTATTGAACAGCTTGGGAGTGATAAACCTGAAGTTATATTAGGTGGAATTTATACTTTAGAACGAATTGCGAGAGATTCTGAACCAGACCAATGGACAATTATGGAAGTTCTGACAGCTTTTGTCCGTCAGAATGCACCTATTATAAAAGAAAATGAGTCACAATCTCCAGAAGATCAAAAAAAATTCCTAGAACTTAGAATTTCTATTCGAGCGTGTTTAACTGTGATTGGAGAACGTAAACACCCAGATTTAGAAAATAAATATCTTGATTTAACTAAAGTTAATATTAGTGGATTCAACCTCAAAAAAGCCAACCTCTACGGAGCCAACCTCTACGGAGCCAACCTCACAGAAGCCGTCCTCGCAGGAGCCAACCTCACAGAAGCCGTCCTCGCAGGAGCCAAGCTCACAGAAGCCGTCCTCGCAGGAGCCAACCTCACAGAAGCCTTCCTCACAAGAGCCAACCTCACAAGAGCCAACCTCAGAGGAGCCTACCTCTTCGGAGCCAACCTCACAGAAGCCGACCTCACAGGAGCCTACCTCACAGGAGCCAACCTCACAGAAGCCGACCTCACAGAAGCCAACCTCACAGAAGCCAACCTCTACAAAGCCGACCTCACAGGAGCCAACCTCACAGAAGCCGACCTCACAGGAGCCTACCTCACAGGAGCCTACCTCACAGGAGCCTACCGCTTGGAACCGGACTGGATAACAAAAGTTTTGCTCACAGAAGCCGACCTCAAAGGAGCGATACTCACAGGCGCTACAATGCCAGATGGGTCAATTCATAATTAGGAAGATTTGATTCTTGTAAATTTTCAATAAACAAGACTTTCTCACCCACAAAACCGAATATTCAAAACAGTCGCTACCATTTTCTAAACCGAATCATATTACTACATAATAGAAATAGAAATTCTATCTTTAGGATTGTTAAGAATGTATCAAACAGATCCGCCACTTTCCCCTAAAGAAACATTACCGACAATGTATGATCTTCCTAGCGAAGATCAAGATCAACCTGGTTTGCCAGATCAATTTCATTTATTCCAACCACAATTATTAGCAGAAACATTCCGTCCACCTGACTATCCTAGGGACCAAATATTTACAGGAAGTGATCTGAATCTTTATTATGATTTGCGTCATCCTTCATGGTATAAACGTCCAGATTGGTTTGCAGTTTTAGGTGTTCCCTCTCTTTATGAAAAAAGAGATTTACGTTTAAGTTATGTAGTTTGGCAAGAAGCAGTTAATCCTCATATTATTGTTGAATTACTCTCACCAGGAACAGAAAAAGAAGACTTAGGGACAATATTAAGAGATGTCGAAAAACCTCCTGGTAAATGGGAAGTTTACGAACAAATTTTAAGAGTACCCTATTACGCCATCTTTGATCGTTATAAATCTGAATTTAGAATGTTTCAGTTAACTGGCGCTCGTTATGCTGAAGTAGACTTATCAGATTTTCGGTTTTGGATTCCCGAAATAGAATTAGGTTTAGGAGTGTGGCAAGGAAGTTATAAAACCGTCGAAATGCCTTGGTTACGTTGGTACGACAAAGACGGTAATTGGATATTAACCAGCACAGAAGAGGAAAGACAGAAAGCTGAACAAGAAAGACAGAAAGCTGAACAGGAAAGACAAAAAGCTGAACAAGAAAGACAAAAGTTAGAACAAGAAAGGCAAAAGTTAGAACAAGAAAGGCAAAAAACCGAAAGATTAATTGCCCAACTTCGATCGCTTGGTGTTGAACCAGATTTAGAATAAATACAATCTCTCGTTCCCAGTCTCCGACTGGGAATGCCACCATAGAGGCTCTGCCTCAAAGCAGTTAATTATTTTGATTTTCCTTAGATAAATCCGTCGGTGGTCTATCATTACTCCAAGCCCACCAGACATAACCGCAATGACAATGGTAAAATTCTTGCCACTTCCGACGACGTTCTGGGGTACTGACAGGAGACCTTCTATTTAACCACACATTAACGGCTTCTCGACTACCAGCATGGCATTTGGGACAATGGAATTGATAGGCGTGTACGGCTTGATTAGTCCATTCTGGCGGATTGGGATCAAAAGCGTCCATATAAATATAAACTGGAATAGAGTGTAATCTTAGTAGTCATTGAATATACATAATTATGACTAACAATGGATGTTATGGAACCAAATATTGAAATTCGTCGGTTGTTGGATGTCATGCCCGCTTCTGGGCGAATGATGACTAAAATCGTCAGTAAACCAGAACAAAAACAGGTAATAGATGCGGCTTTTCCCCTGCCATTGAGTCAAGCAAGACCAATATATATTAATTTCGACTTATGGAGACGGTTGACAAAACCCCAACGAGATTTACTCCTATTACAGAGGGTAAGCTGGTTAATAGGGGTGAAATGGTTACAACCTAATATTTATCAAGGTGTGGTGTTAGCAGGGCTTGTAGGCGGAATACTGGAGGCAGTCCAGGGGGATGTGGTAGGTGTGGTAATAGCCGGGGGATTAAGTGCTGTAGCGGCTATCCGGATTTGGCGCACGAATAAATCCCAGGAGTCAGAATTAACTGCTGATACAGTCGCTATTAGAATCGCCCAAAGACGAGGTTATTCAGAAACTGAAGCCGCCCAACATTTGTTAACAGCTATTGAAGCAGTAGGAACAATAGAAGGGCGTTCTGGTTTAAATTTTAGTGAATTAATTCGTTGTCAAAACTTGAAAGTAATTGCTGGTTTATCACAAGTTGGTATTCCTAAAAACTATCAATAGATGTACAGCGAAGTAATTAAGATTTACGTAGGGGTTTAGCATTGCTTAATGGTGTCAACTTAACGTAAAACCCATAACCCGACTAGGAATGAATTCCCAGTCTCATAGCAGAAGTCATCTGAAGATGACTAAAAGAACTAGAAAGTTTTTGAACTTGTTTAGTTTACTTTAGTAAACTTTAGCTATTTGGTAAAATCTAACAATGCCTCACTCAAATTTTCCATGACAGGTAAAGGTAAAGCCGAAATAGAACCGCGTATTTCTGCCGATAATTCTCCAAACCGTTTTGTTAACTGTCGAATAACTAGATTGAAAGTAGCTTGTTCTATTCCTTCTTGTTTAATTTCTCTGTAAGCGCGACTTCTTTCTAGTGAAATTCCTAGCATGACTTCAACCTCCCTTAAAGTAAGTTTTTCAAATTTGTACATCATTTCCTAGTCTATCCATGTACAAAATTATCTGCGTTTATCTGCGTCCATCATCTTCTATCTGCGGTTAATTCTTTATTACTGTACATACTAAACATACATTTTCCCGAGTTATGAATTATAAAATATCACGAATGGAAACGATTCAATTGCCAATTATTCCGGTGGTGGGAGAATTAATAAAAAACTCTCCAGGAACAATTTCTCTAGGACAAGGTGTGGTTCACTATCAACCACCAGATACAGCAATGGAACTATTACCAAAATTTCTTGCTGAACCTAAAAATCATCTTTATCAAGCTGTTGTCGGGATTCCTGAATTATTAACAGCTTTAACGGCAAAGTTATCAATATTTAATGATATTGATATCAATGAAGAAAATGCTATTGTGGTGACAGCAGGTAGCAATATGGGGTTTATAAATGCTATTTTAGCAATTACTTCTCCTGGTGATGAAATTATTTTAAATACTCCCTACTATTTTAATCATGAAATGGCGATTAAAATGGCAGGTTGTCATCCGGTATTAGTGGCGACAGATGCAAATTATCAATTAATTCCTGAAGCCATAGCCGCTGCAATTACAGATAAAACCCGTGCAGTAGTGACGATTTCTCCAAATAATCCGACGGGTGTTATTTATTCAGAAACAGCATTAAAACAAGTTAATGAAATTTGTCGAGAAAGGGGAATTTATCATATTAGTGATGAAGCTTATGAATATTTTACTTATGATCATGTAAAACATATTTCTCCGGGGGCATTTACGGGCAGTAATCAATATACAATTTCTCTTTTTAGTTTGTCGAAAGCTTATGGTTTTGCTAGTTGGCGAATTGGTTATATGGTAATTCCTCAACATTTATTAATTGCTGTGAAAAAAGTTCAAGATACTATTTTAATTTGTCCACCTGTGGTTTCTCAATATGCAGCTTTGGGGGCTTTACAAGCAAAAGATGATTATTTAAAAGATCATATTGGGACAATTGCTAAAGTTCGAGAAATAGTAATTAACGCATTGCAATCTCTGGAAAATTTATGTACAATTACACCCGCTAATGGTGCATTTTACTTTTTTATAAAAGTGCATACAAAAATGAATGATTTGGAATTAGTGAAAAAACTGATTCAAGAATATAAAATAGCGGTAATTCCGGGAACAACCTTTGGGATGGAAGATGGCTGTTATTTGCGGGTTGCTTATGGTGCGTTACCAGCAGATACAGCTAAAGCAGGTATAGAAAGATTAGTCAAAGGTTTGCAAACTATCGTATTATAATCGCATAACAAAAATTAACACTTGTATTTCTCCATGAGTCAAATAGTTTGGATAGCAAGACACGCTAACCGCCTTGATTTCGTATATCCCGATTGGTTTCTGACCGCCGAAAGACGGTATGATCCACCTTTGTCCGATGATGGTATGATTCAGGCGCAGCAGTTAGCAAAACGACTCAAAGGGGAAAGAATCACCCATATTTTTGCTTCTCCATTTTTGCGAACTATCCAAACGGCAAATGCGATCGCTGAAGTTTTGGATTTACAGATTAAACTAGAAATAGGTTTGAGTGAATGGCTTAATCCCGCATGGATGACTGAAGAACCCGAAAAACTCTCAACTTCAGCTTTAGTCAAATTATTTCCCAGAATTGATACTAGCTACACATCACGTATAGCCGCAAAATACCCCGAAACTCATGAAAAAGTGCGGGAACGTTCGGCGCAAACTGCCAGATGTCTGTCTACTGAATTCTTCCCCCATGATATCCTATTGGTGGCACATGGCGCGTCTGTCTTGGGTGCAGCAATGGGATTTGTGGGTGACATAGCCAAAAATGAAGTCAAAGCTTCTCTATGTTCTTTGGTAAAAGTTGTCCGTCAAGATTCAGAATGGTTGCTAGAACTAAAGGGAGATACATCCCATTTGACAAAAATTGAAGAATTGGTGCGATTTGTGTAAATATTTAATGGGGATTTTCTCTAAATCGCCACTGACGCTATAGCAGGAGTCACCGAGTCACCGAGTCAGGAGTTAAGAGACTTTTAACTTATGGCTTTTACTGTAGATTCTGTATCTCATTCAAGTGCATATCGCTACAACTGGGCAAAAGTAACTTACTAACTGATAAATTTTATGACATTGCTACTGGCCGGAGACATAGGCGGAACAAAAACTATTTTGCGTTTGGTGGAACTTTCGGAAACACTAGAGTTAAAAACTCTGTATGAGGAAAGTTTCCGCAGTGGAGATTTTCCTGATTTAGTTCCTATAGTGCAAAAGTTTTTGAGTACAGCTAATTCTAGCACACCAGAAAAGGCTTGTTTTGCGATCGCTGGACCAGTAGTGGAAAACACCGCCAAGTTGACCAATTTAGCCTGGTTTCTCGATACAAATCGGTTAACTCAAGAATTGGGTATTTTGTCAATTTCCCTAATTAATGACTTTGCGGCTGTTGGTTATGGCATTTTTGGGTTAACAAAACAGGATTTACTAACTTTACAAGTTGGTAAATATCAACCAGCAGCACCAATGGCTGTAATCGGTGCAGGAACTGGATTAGGCCAGGGATTTTTGATTAAACAGGATCATCAATATCAAGTCTTTCCTTCCGAGGGTGGACACGCAGATTTTGCCCCCCGGAATGAGTTAGAATTTCAACTGTTGAAATATCTGGTAGATAAACATAATATTCAACGAGTTTCTGTAGAAAGAGTGGTTTCCGGGTTAGGAATTACCTCCATTTACCAATTTTTACGAGATAGGAAAATAGCCACCGAATCACCAGAAATTGCCCAAGCAGTCAGAACTTGGGAACAAGAAGCCGGAAAAGCCGAAAAAACCATTGATCCTGGGGCATTTATTGGGAGTGCGGCGCTGGAAAAAAGCGATCGCCTTTCCGAACAAACCATGCAATTATTTGTAGAAGCCTACGGTGCCGAAGCCGGCAATCTAGCCCTCAAACTCCTCCCCTATGGCGGATTATACATTGCTGGTGGTATCGCTCCCAAAATCCTCCCTTTAATGCAAAATGGTAGTTTCCTCACGAATTTTACCCAAAAAGGGAGAATGGGTTCTTTACTGGAAGAAATACCCGTGCATATAATTCTTAATCAACAAGTTGGATTAATTGGTGCAGCTTTGTCTGCCTCTAGGTTATAAATAGCAAGAACAGTGAAATATTCAGGAGTACCAAAAGATGATAATCACTGAAGTGTCAACCCAATTACTAACTAACACTTGGATAACAGCAACTTGGGATGAATATATTCAAGTTACTGAAAATTATGCCCATCAAAAAGCCAAAGGCTATTATCACAATGGAAAAATGAGGATAGAAATGCCACCAATCGGAAATGATCATGCCAGCGACCATAGTATTATTATTTTTGCTGTTAATCTATTTGCGACTATGAAGGGAATTAAGTTTAATAGCAAAGATAATTGTACATACAGAAAAATAGGATTTCAAGAAGTCCAACCAGATGTTTCTTATTACATTGCTGAAAAAGCAAATGCTATTCCCTATGGAACTTCCATTGTTAATTTAGATATTTATCCCATACCAGATTTAGTAATTGAAGTTGCGAGTAGTTCCCTAGCTGATGATAAAGGGGAAAAACGCCTGATGTATGAAGATTTAGGTGTAGCCGAATATTGGGTACTCGATGTGCAGAATGTCCAGGTTATCCCTTTTATGATTGAAAATGGTGGCAGTAAAAGAATTAGTGAATCTCAAGTATTACCAGGGTTACAAATTTCTCTACTAAATGAAGCATTAAGAAAAACTCGACAAATGGATCATAGTCAAGTTTGTGCTTGGTTGTTAAGCCAATTTCAGCACATCTAAGTAAAAACTACAGGTAGGATGGGCAATGTTTACCATACACTACTGAGAATTTTTCAAAGATAATGTATAATTCCTAGATATTTTATGTTTGAATAGAGAATAAATATTTTTTTTAATTATGGCAGGACATAGTAAATGGGCAAATATTAAACGTCAGAAAGCCGTAGTAGATGCCAGAAGGGGAAGTATATTTACCCAACTATCACGGGCAATAATTGTTGCGTCAAGAAACGGTATACCAGATCCAGCAGGTAATTTTCAACTCCGCACAGCCATTGATAAAGCCAAAGCTGCGGGCATTCCTAATGATAATATTGATAGGGCAGTAGCTAAAGGTGCAGGTACTTTCAGTGATAACAACATCCTCGAAGAAATTCGCTATGAAGGTTATGGTCCAGGGGGTGTTGCGATTTTAATTGAAGCCCTCACAGATAACCGGAATCGGACTGCGGCGGATTTGCGCGTCTCTTTTAGTAAAAATGGCGGAAACTTGGGAGAAACAGGTTGTGTAAGTTGGATGTTTTCCCAAAAAGGAGTTTGTGTAGTTGAGGGTGTAATTGATGAAGAACAGCTTTTAGAAGCTTCCTTAGAAGGAAATGCCCAGTCTTATGAAATCATTGCCGAGGAAACAGTTGAAGTATTTACAGCCATAGGGAATTTAGAGAAACTTAGCCAAACATTACAAACAAAAGGTTTTAAAGTCACAGATATAGAATTACGTTGGCTTCCTGGTAATCAGGTAGAAGTTACAGATGTAGATCAGGCTAAATCTCTTCTTAAATTAATTGATACACTAGAAGGGTTAGATGATGTTCAAAATGTGACAGCTAATTTTGACATGGCTGATGGTTTAATGGAATTAATTATGAATTAGGGCTAAACCTTAAATTTCATAAAAAAGGCTTGGCGATTTACCAAGCCCATATATACCAAGTGTTTACCATAGTTGGTTAATTTACCGGAATTAATCCTGAAATTCATCTATCTATGGTATGTGTATCAATTAAAAAATCAAGCACTTTTTTAATTTCTATATCATTCTTTCTTCTGACTCCTATTCCTGCCGCAATACCTCAATAAAAAAAGGTTTAGCTTTATACTAAACCCTCATAAAAAGCAGTTATTCGACACACCAGGATTAATGTAAATCTACTTTTATTTCTCTGCATCTTCCTATGGAGTGTATTTACTTGTCTACGATTATGATATAGCAGCTATCAGCGGTCAGCAATTAGTGGTAAAAAGATTATTTTCAGCAGTCTTACCACTGGATAGTGAAAAAAATACTATAAAATCTGGAATATCAATCTCTGTTATTGTATAAAAGTATGTATCTAATCCTTGGTAAATACACTATTTTGCATATATGTCAACAGCTAAAAACAATCATCAAACCAACTTTTTGCAATTTTTTTTAGTTCTAGATCCTTTCTCTAGGCTAATTTTTTTAGGACTTGGGTTTGCTAGTTTTGGTACGGTTGTGATCATTGTTGGGAATATTGTTAATTATCTCACACCACCTCACCTGACTCTAGCGGCTGGAGATAAAACAGGAGAAAGTTATATTATCAGTGAAGCTATTAAAAAGGTAATTGAACGCAGAACTAATATCCAAATTCAAGTAGAAGAAACTAGAGGAACAACTCAAAATATAGAAATGTTATCAACAGGAAAAGCTCAGTTAGCAATGGCTCAAGTAGATGTTGCTGCTGAGGAAATTGGTAATGTAAGTTCTCAGTTAAAAGCGAATATAAGAACAGTAACTTTATTGTATAAAGATACTTTTCAGTTGGTTGTAAAAAATCCTCAAATCAATCAATTTACACAACTTAAAGGCAAGACTATTGCTTTAGCTGCTACCGGTGGACAATATCAGTCTTTTCTAACAGTAGCAAAGCATTTTGATTTGAGTGAAAAAGACTTTAAGATTACAGGTTTAGATAGTAATGGTAAACCTATTCCTGCCTATAATGATGACCTTGCAGATAAAGATTTTCAGGAAAATAAAGCTGATGCTGTATTTCGTGTTCGGGCTATAGGTAATAAATCTATTGCTGATCTTGTTAATAAGCATCAGGGAAAATTAATATCAATTCCTCAAGCAGAAGCAATGAAAATCAAGCAACCTGCTTTTGAATCTGCGATAATTCCTCAAGGTGCATATAGAGGCAATTATCCTGTTCCTAATACTAATTTACCTACAGTAGCAATATCAAGATTGCTATTAACAAATGATCAAGTAGATGCCAATATTATCAGAAAATTAATTCAGACAATTTATGAAAATCGTCAAGAAATAGCTAATGAAATAGATAATGCTGAAGTTAAACCTTTGATTTCTAGTATTAGTCCTCCTAAAGAAAATAGTGGTGTTGATATTTTCTTACATCCTGGGGCTGCGGCTTTTTATGACAAAGATAAACCATCTTTTATTCAGGAATACGCAGATTATATCGGGTTATTATTGACAATTTTTTTATTAGCATTTCAATGGATTCGTCAACTCAAATTATGGATTGAGAAGAGTAAAAAAGATGAAGCTGATGAATATATTAAATCAGCCATTAGTTTAATGAAAGCAGGACAATATCAGATTGGAGATAGACAAAGAAAACTTGACAAAACCTTTGATGAAGCTGCAAAATCTTTGATTGATGAAAGAATTTCCCAAGAGTCTTTTCGGACATTTAACGAGGCTTATAAAAATACTAAAGAAGCCATAGAAAGGGATAAACAAATCGCTCAACAAGCAATTGAAAAAATCCAAAGAGAAAATGCAGCTAAATATATAAAAATCGTGGTAAAACTATTACGATATGGACAACAAAATCAAAGTACAATAGTTCAACAAAAGTTAGATACAATTCTTGAGCAGGTAGTTAGTGATTTAGTCTTAGAAAATATTTCTCAAGAATCATTCCGGACTTTTATTGAAGCATATAAAGCCACCAGAGATTCTATCGAAAGTAAGAACCAATCATTAAATTAACTTTTGATAAGTAGGTGAACACAATAAAACCAAACTGTGTAAAGAAACGTAAAATCGCTGAAAACTTCTTTACTCTTGCCTCTTGCCTCTTGCCTATTGCCTTGCTATAACGACAATTTTCAACGCCAACGTACTTAATACTAATCAATATCCCCGAATTCCTGGATCAATTCATAATTTATTGCAAAAATAAAAAAGAAGTCGGGGATCTGGGTATTTTTAATTTATGGTTTAAAATCAATATGGGTAAACTATAAAGTTATGTAAAATACATCCGTGACTAGATCTGAACAAATATTACCACTGTATAAAAACCCAGAACGGTTAGAAAATCGGCTGGGAGAAATTCCCCCAGAACCGGGGGTCTATTTGTTGCGGGATGGCAGCGATCGCTTAATATATATAGGTAAATCTCGTAAATTGCGTTCTCGTGTCCGTTCTTATTTCCGGGACTCCACTAACAAGACTGAACGCATTAACACGATGGTCAAGTTAGTGACAGAAATTGAATTTATTGTCACTGATACAGAAGCTGAAGCATTAGCCCTAGAAGCCAATTTAATTAAGCAGCATCAGCCCTATTTTAACGTTTTACTCAAAGATGATAAAAAGTATCCTTATCTCTGCATTACTTGGTCAGAGGAATATCCGCGCATTTTCATTACCCGCAAACGTCAATTAGGAAAAGCCAAAGATAAATATTACGGTCCCTATACAGATTCCGGCTTATTACGAGAAATTGTCCATTTGTGTAAAAAGATTTTCCCTTTACGACAAAGACCACAACCTTTATTTAAAGATCGTCCCTGTTTAAATTATGATATTGGTCGTTGTCCTGGAGTTTGTCAAAAATTAGTTTCCACAGTTGAATATGCAAAAATTGTCCAAAAAGTAGCAATGGTTTTTCAAGGAAGGACTCAGGAACTAATTGATATTTTAACAGCACAAATGGAAACTGCTGCCGAAGAATTAAATTTTGAAAATGCCGCAAAAATTCGTGATCAAATTGTAGCTTTAAAATCCCTCAATGCCGCCCAAAAAGTCTCCTTACCTGATGATACTGTATCACGAGATGCGATCGCTTTAGCTGCCGATGACCAACACGCCTATATTCAATTATTCCAAATTCGCGCTGGTCAATTAGTTGGCCGTTTGGCTTTTGTTGCTGAATCTCACGCTGAACCGGGAGCAATTTTACAACGAGTTTTAGAGGAACATTATCAAACAGCGGAAAGTGTGGAAATTCCTAGCGAAATTTTAGTACAACATGATTTACCAGATAGTGAGATCTTATCTGATATTTTGACAGAACGCAAAGGCAGAAAAGTCACAATTTCCAACCCTTTGCGACAAAGTAAAGCAGAATTAATAGAAATGGTGGAAAAAAATGCCCAATATGAATTACAGAGAATGCAAAAATTGGGAGATAGTAATCTGCAAGCAACCCAAGATTTAGCTGCTATTCTCGACTTACCAGATTTACCCAAACGCATTGAAGGTTATGATATTTCTCATATTCAAGGAACTCATGCGGTAGGTTCGCAAGTAGTTTTTATTGATGGTTTACCAGCTAAACAACATTACCGACATTATAAAATTAAAAATCCTGATATTAAAATTGGTCATTCCGATGATTTTGCCAGTTTAGCGGAAGTTATTAATAGACGGTTTCGTAAATATATTGAAGATCCCAAATTAGCAAGGTTGGGTAATGCTGACTGGCCTGATTTAATGATGATTGATGGTGGTAAAGGTCAATTATCTGCTGTTGTGGGTATTTTACAGGAAATGAATCTATTCGCAGATTTGCGGGTTGTCAGTTTAGCCAAAAAACGAGAAGAAATCTTTTTACCCCACTCATCAAAACCTTTAGAAACAGACTCAGAACAGCCAGGAGTCCAGTTATTACGAAGATTACGAGATGAAGCCCATAGATTTGCTGTCAGTTTTCATCGTCAACAAAGAAGTGATAAACTCAAGCGATCGCATTTAGATGAAATTCCCGGTTTAGGACAAAATCGGCAAAAGTTGTTATTAGCGCATTTTCGCTCTCTTGATTATATTCGTCAAGCTACAACTACACAATTAACAGAAGTTCCCGGAATTGGTTTACGATTAGCGCAAGATATTTATGATTATTTCCATCCTGTTTAAATATATTTTTTAAGAGATACGAACCACAGAGGCACAGAGGACACAGAGGGAAGAAATTTTTTACTCAGTTGTCTTGACTCCTGATTCATTCTGTATTATTAATCAACGTTGTAAATACCATAGTGTTACCAGATGAAAATTAGCTTGTGCATGATTGTTAAAAATGAAGAAACTACCTTGCCAAAGTGCTTAGGAAGTGTTAAAAATTTTGTTGATGAAATTGTAGTTCTGGATACGGGTTCAACTGATAAAACTCCCCAAATAGCGGCACAATTTGGGGCTAAAGTTCATTATTTTACATGGAATAATAATTTTAGTGATGCAAGAAATGAGGCTTTAAAATATGTCACAGGTGACTGGATTTTAGTTTTAGATGCTGATGAAACTTTAACACCAGAAATTATTCCTTTTTTGGAAGTGGCTATTAATAAAGAAGAATATTTAGTTATTAATCTGGTGCGTCAAGAAGTTGGTTCAACACAATCACCTTATTCTCTGGTTTCTCGATTATTTCGTCATCATCCAGATATCTATTTTGATCGCCCTTATCATGCTTTAATTGATGATAGTGTTATGGCAATTTTAGCCAAAGAAGCAAATTGGGAAATCGGTTATTTACCAGGGGTAGCAATTCTCCATACTGGTTATCAAAAAGCTGTGATTAATGAGCAGAATAAATCTGCTAAAGCCGCAGCCGCAATGGCAGAGTTTTTGGCAAATCATCCTGATGATGCTTATGTTTGTAGTAAGTTGGGGGCTTTGTATATGCAAATGGGGAAGATTAATGAAGGTATGGAGTTATTGAATCATGGATTAAATCAAATTATTGGTAATCAGGTTAATCAAGATAAAAAACCATTAAGTAAATTCAAATATTCGCAGTCACAAAAAGTTGAAGTTGCTTTTGATGAAGATATAAATTATGATATTTTGTATGAATTGCATTACCATTTAGGAATTGCTTATACAAATTTAAAAAATTTGCCCTCAGCCATTTCTCATTATCAAGCTGCGGTAAAATTGCCTATTTATCCGCTTTTAAAATTAGGAGGATATAATAATTTAGGAAATTTATTTAAAAATATGGGGAATTTTTCAGAAGCAAAAATTGCTTATGAAACAGCCATAAAAATTGATCCTAATTTTGTAACTGGTTATTATAATTTAGGGATGGTATGTAAAGCCATGGGATTATTTGCTGAAGCTATTGATGCCTATAATAACGCCATTAATTTGAATCCTGATTATGCAGAAGCTTATCAAAATTTAGGGGTTGTACTGTTGAAAATTGGCGATGTTCAAGGTAGTTTAGAAGCTTTTGAATATGCCATTTCTCTCCATGAATTAAACAACCCTGAAGAAGCACAAAGACTTCATCAGGGTTTAAAGGAAATGGGTTTGTTGTAATTTCTAAATCTGAGAACGCACGAATTTCTCTAGTCTATCCATTCCCTTTTCAATTGTCGTCATATCCGTAGCGTAGGAAAGACGAATATTTTTATCAGCGCCGAAAGCGACACCGGGAATAAGTGCAACTTGATGTTCTGCTAATAAAGCATCACAAAATTCCAGGGATTTCAAGCCGGTTTTGCTGATATCAGGGAAAAGGTAAAATGCACCGTCTGGTTTAGCGGTACTCAAACCCGGAATAGCTTTGAGTCTTTCAAACATTACCTGACGACGTTTAGCGAAAGCTTGACGCATTTCCTCTACACAGTCTTGGGAACTTTCTAACGCGGCGATCGCTCCATATTGAGCAAAAGTACACACATTTGATGTACTATGTCCCTGAATGGTACTAGCGGCTTTGATAATTTCCACAGGTCCAGCTAAATAACCCAAGCGCCAACCGGTCATTGAGTAACCTTTAGCGAAACCGTTACTAATTAAGGTGCGAGAAAAAATTTCCTCACCTAAAGAACCAATGCTGATATGTTCTGCACCATCATAGAGAATCTTCTCGTAAATCTCGTCAGATACAACATAGATATCTGCATCAACTATTACCTGCGCCAAGGCTTTAATTTCCCCTGGCGTGTATACCATCCCTGTGGGGTTAGAAGGGGAGTTAAGAACAAATAACTTGGTTTTTGGGGTAATAGCTTTTTTTAGCTGTTCTGGTGTGATTTTGTAGCCAGTGGAAGCATCTGTTTCCACAATCACCGACTTACCACCAACTAAAGTTACCATTTCGGGATAACTTAACCAGTAGGGTGAGGGAATAATTACCTCATCACCTGGGTCAATCAGTGCCACAATCAAATTATACAGGGAATGCTTACCGCCATTGGTGACAAGGACATTCTCTGCCTTATAATTAAGACCATTATCATTTTTTAGCTTGTGGGCGATCGCTTCCCGTAATTTTGGTTCACCAGCGGCGGGTCCATACTTGGTTTTACCTTCATCCAAAGCCTTTGCGGCTGCGGCTTTGATATGCGCTGGCGTGTCAAAATCCGGTTCACCTGCGCTAAAACTACAAACATCTATCCCCTCGGCTTTCATGGCCTTAGCTTTCGCTGCAATGGCTAAGGTGATGGAGGGTGTTACCTGACTTACTCTTGCTGCCAGCTTCATTCTACTTTAATTTCGCCAATATCCTTTCTATCTAAGGATATCCCAGAATCCTATCCGATATTTGCCCTTTCTAAATTCTTTTCTCTCCCAGGTATGGACAATTTAATTTACTTCAAGACTTGACAAGACGAAAATTTTGGTTTACACTTATGTTAGGAGTAGAAATCTGTCCGCGCATATATAGTAATTGTTTGGATTGTCAGAATTAGGATTTACAGGATGTTGATTTGTGATGGAGATTTTTACTTTTTCCATTATTCTTCATGTCAAGACTTGACAAGATGCGATAATTAGGGCTTGCTGAATAAACCGAAAACCTAGATAGATTAAGCCCACCTTCCGCACCCTAACTGTCCTCAAATTAAATCTAGTTCTAATTTTTTCTGCGATTAACAAATTTGTTATTCGCACATAGGTCCTGACAGCTTTTTACACGAGAAAAGAATAAGTGCATTTGCCGAACTAACCAAGATTTTACCCGCCAAGCTGCCATGGAAAGGTTTTCTGTAGATGATTGTGAGGTTAATTCAGCACTGTGTTGATCATAGTGTAACCATTTGACTGGTAAGTGTCCCATCGGTGTCATCGGGGACAATTTGAAAGTTAGTGCTTCATATTCTAACCAGTTTCCCTCTTTTCGCCAACCAAGGCGATCGCCAAGTTTCTTTTCTGTTTCATAGTCTACTTGACCACCCATTTCGCTCCAAATAGTTTGTTGAATACTAAAGCCAAAATAACCATAACTATATTGTTCCCACAGTTGATCGATATTATGAATATCTTGACAAGGAAAATTATCAATATCTTGCTGATAAACTTCATTCCAATAATTCTTTTTCATGACTGTTAGCATTAATTTAGCGGTTTCAATATCAGCTTCTTGCCACCTATGCTGCGCTAGAAGATCCCGTAATTGAGTATAATCAATATCTTGATTGCTGAAAAATTCTTTTGTCAAAGTAACATTATTATTCACCAATCCCATCAATCTTGTTTCTTTATCAGCAGATAGCGGAACGACAGTAGTAAAATTTATGTCTGCTATATTGAGCAAGTTTTCTTGGTCGGTGAATTGCTCAGATATATAGTTTGATATTAAATCAATACCTTGATCCAAAAAGACACTATTTTCGTTCAAATCAAAATTATGGATTTGCCAATCTAATAATTGAGATTGAATAAAAGCATCTTTTAATCTAGCTTTTCTTTCATAACTTGTTACCATAAAATCAAGAAAAGTATCAGAAATACCCTCCTTGACTTCAATGTGATCTAAATTTGACTGATACTTTAAAACGTTATCTCCTAAATTTTTAATATCTCCGACAATTGCGTAAAAATATTCATCTATTTTGACGACTTCTTCTATTAATGATTGAAAGGGTCTAAAGTATGCTTGTAAAGAGGTTTCGAGATTGATGGCAGTATGGGCAATGTTGGCTATTTCTTGACGAATTTTCTGGGCTTTTCTTTGATATTCGTAAATTTCTTGATAGACTTCTAAGTCTTTAACTATTTTTTTGACTATTTCTTTTTGATTTTGTGTATCTTCGGCAATTCTTGTAATTCCTACGCTGATTAAACTGATTTTTTCCAACATTAAAAAGTAAGCATTACTCAAGAGTAACACTGCTTTAAAATTTTCTTTTTTCTCCCATCTTAGTTCATCTAGTATTGCCGGATTATGATGATTTTTAAGTTCTAAATTACTTCTTTCATCTTCTATTTTTTTTATTTCTAAATATTTTTGTTTGAATAATTTTTTCAAATCTTCCGTAAGGATTAATAAAAAATCATGATAACTATTCTTGTAATTTTCTAAAAAATCAATAATATGTGTATAGTCATTAATAAATAATTGGATTTCCTCAAGAATTTCTCCCTGGCTAATTTCTGATTTTCGCTTAATTAGTCCACCAAGATGATGATGATATCGCACACCCTCTTTAAATAAGGTTTGACGTTCTTGGATTTTTTTTTGAACTATTTTTACCCCGTTATTTTTCATTACGGGTACTTGATAGTTTTGGTTGTAAATTGAAATACTTTTGTAAGTAATTAGTTGTTTCTGCTGTCTAGTTCGCATAAGCTTGATTATCAAAAGTATGAATATTTGTTAATCTTTTACCCATTTTAACACCTTTGAGTCTTTATTATAGCGGTAGGTAGAGCCATCCTGAGTAGTAATAGATTTACCTTTGCTGGCTTTACTTCTAACAGTACCAAGTGATGAATAGGTTGTTAATTTGTGCATTTCCTGATGAGAAAGCCCGACAATTTTATCTATATCTGTCGTGATTTGAGGATTTTCGGGAGAATTTA